>CAYNGP010000015.1:0-31496 GCA_964396885.1 uncultured Bacteroides sp.
TTTCCAATTCTCTACTTTTTCCATTTTTACTATTGACTTTTAATAGTTAGTCTTACTTTAAATTATATTAAGCTTCTGCCCTCCAGTGCACGTGACAGTGTAACCTCGTCGGCATACTCCAAATCAGCACCCACAGGCACACCATAGGCAAGCCTTGAAACAGTAATACCCATCGGCTTCAGCAAACGACTGATAAACATTGCAGTTGCCTCGCCCTCAACTGTAGGATTGGTCGCCATAATGACCTCCTCCACCGTATCATCGCCGAGCCTTGCAACAAGCTCTTTAATACGGATTTGGTCAGGACCGATATTATCCATCGGAGAAATTGCGCCGTGGAGTACGTGATATGTGCCCTTATACTCGTGCGTACGCTCAATTGCCGCAACATCACGCGGATCTTCAACCACACAGATAACGCTCTTATCCCTGTTGCCGCTTTTACATATGGGGCACAAATCATCATCAGCAAGGTCACAGCAAACCTGACACTGCCTGATTTTTGTATGTGCATCGGTAATGGCCTTGGCAAACTCGTTCGCCTCAGCATCACTTAACCCAAGTACATAAAATGCCATACGCTGTGCAGTCTTATGACCAATACCCTGCATACGCTCAAACTGGTCTATTAAATTTTGAAGCGGTGCAAGATTAAATCCCATAATAACCTCGAAATTATATGTTTAATTAAAATAATATATTATAAAAAATCAGTAGATTTTTTCGTTAGGCAAGGCTTTGGGAAAATTTTGACGACGGGAGCATATATAAATATGTGACCGAGCAAAATTTTGCCAATAACGCAGCATAACAGAAAAAGATACGATTTTTAAAGGCCGGGGATGTTAAGACCGCCCGTTACCCTTTCAAGCTCACGCTCTGATTCCTCATCAATCTGACGAACAGCCTCATTAAAGGCAGCAACAAGCATATCCTCAAGCATTTCAACATCCTCAGGGTCAACAACCTCAGGATTTAAGCCGATTGACTTAACCTCGTGATTACCCTTTAATGTGATTTCAACCATACCGCCGCCTGAGGTAACAACATATTCCTTTTCCTCAAGCTCGGCTTTTTTAGCTTCAATATCCTCCTGCATTTTCTGAGCCTGGCGAATCATACTCTGCATATTCTGAGGACCGCCGCCCATTCCCTTTGGTAATCTTGCTTTCATAACATTTTCTCCTATTTATTATTCAAATTTAATGTTTATATTATTTTGTGCCTGATTGATTAAATCCTCAAGCAAATCTCTTTTTTGCTGAACAGGCGCCTTTTTCTTGGCAATAGCCAATCTTAAATTTCTGCCTGTCAGTTCAAAGACAGCCTGCTTTATAGCCTTTGAATGGGTCGGAATTTTAATAAATTCCTTGATTGTCGGGTTAGGACTGTCAATGACAAAGTGCTCACCAACAATACTGCCGTTAGCACCATTGAGCACACCAAACAGAGCAATATCTGTTCTGTGGAGAATATCCATTAACTCCTCCCACTGGTCAAACTCTATATTCTGACTGGTAGCCGGTTCAGGTTCTTCCTGCGTCACAGGAGCCGGTGTCGGTTGTACAGGCTCAGGCGGAATAAGAGGTGCGGTATTTTCAACCACAGGTGCTTCCTCTTTCTTGGGCTGAACCTTTTCTTCAAAAACAGGTGCTGTTTCGTTAACAACAGGCTTTTCCTCTTGGACAGGTGCTTTCGGCATTTCAACTGCTGTTCTCGGAGCAGCGGCAACACCATTTTTAACTGCTCTTTCAAGCTGTGCAATTCTGTCAAGGATTGCCTGATTAGACTCGTCAAGCTTTGGCTCACACAGTTTGATAAAGGTCATTTCCATTTCAATTCGTGAGTTTGAGCCTGCTTTTATTCTTGTCAAAGTATCCTGAAATAAATCAAGACCGAAAATGATATTTTCAAGGGTAAAATTCTCAGCACCCGATAAAATGGAATGATATTCATCATCCGTGCAGATAATCAGCTCCCTGCTTTTTTTAACGGTTTTAACCATCAGATAGTTTCTGAAATGGTTAATCATTTCAACGCAAAGGCGTTCCATATCATAGCTGTTCTGATAAAGTCCTGCCAAAAGATCAATAGCCGTTGCGCTGTCCCTGTTTGCTATGCAAGCAGTGAATTTATGCAAAACCTCTCTGCCTGCAAGACCTGCAACCTCGCTCACAAGCTCGGCATCAATATGACTGCTTCTGCCTGCACACTGGTCAAGGATGGACAAGCCGTCACGCAGTGCACCATCGGCAATACGTGCCACAAGCACTGCCGCGTCATCATCAAGGCTCATATGTTCAAGCTCGGCAACCTGCTTTAATCTGACAGCCATAGTTTCAGGCTGAATACGTTTAAAGTCAAAACGCTGACAACGTGACAAAATGGTTGCAGGCAGCTTGTGTACCTCAGTTGTTGCAAGAATGAATATAACGTGAGCGGGCGGCTCTTCAAGGGTTTTAAGAAGAGCGTTGAACGCACCTGCTGAGAGCATATGCACCTCGTCAATAATATACACTCTGTATTTACCGCGTGACGGCGTATAGTTAGCCTCCTCACGCAAATCACGGATATTATCAACACCGTTATTTGATGCGGCATCTATTTCAACAACATCATAAATAGCACCGCTGTCAAGACCTTTACAAAGCTCACATTCATTACAAGGCTCGCCGTCAACAGGATTCAAGCAGTTAACTGCTTTCGCTAAAATCTTTGAACAGGTTGTTTTGCCTGTTCCCCTTGAGCCTGTGAACAGATATGCGTGTGAAACTCTGTTTTCTTTAATCTCGTTTTTAAGGGTAGAGATAACGTGATCCTGCCCATAAACATCAAAAAAGTTTTTAGGTCTATACTTGCGGTACAATGCCTGATACATATCTCAC
The DNA here is from genome assembly GCA_964396885.1 of uncultured Bacteroides sp. GTDB lineage: Bacteria > Bacillota > Clostridia > Oscillospirales > Acutalibacteraceae > Eubacterium_R. The sequence goes on from CAYNGP010000015.1 coordinate 2,886, forward strand.
CCTCCCCTAATAAAAAATGCCCCTACGCCTTTTATGTAACGTACAGACTTGTCTGAGGCACACAGAATAATCCACTTATTGCTGCTCGGTTCCCCGCCTGACAAGGTTCGTAGCATCCCGTCGCACAGGGCCCATACGCTACATAAAAGGCGCAAAAGCACTCTTTTCGCAAATATTATACTATATTATTATTTAGAAATCAAGACCTTTTCTATCTCACCATAGTAAATAAAATGATAATCCTTCTCCGGATACCATTTGCCGTCAATCGTATCATCAATAAAATCAGCAGGGTCAAACTTTGCTTTGGCTGCTTTTTTGCAGACAAGAACAATTTCTGCCTCCTCAAAATAAGGTGCTTTATCATCAAGAACAGGTGTGAGGTCACAAGCCTTCACCTTGTCAACATCCCTGCCGCTTTTTGAACCACAAACACTGTGAATTTTCTGCTTCATATCCACAGGATAAAAGCTGACAGTGAAATAATCATTTACATTTAAAAATTCCTCGGTATATCTTTGAGGGCGAATATAAATGGTTGCCATATCCTTGCCCCAAAGCTCGCCGACTGCACCCCAGGACACAGTCATTGTATTGAACTTATCCTCAGTACCTGCAGTCACAAGCCCCCATTTATTCTTAAAAAGGTCAACGGCATTGTCGCTGATTTGAGCAAATTCAACTTCTTTAAACATATGTATCACCTCAAATTAATATATATGGTAAACCAAGCAAATAATTTCTTAGGGCGAGTATGAACCCGCCCCGAAAATCATAAATTATTTAATAAACTTAACAAGCTCCAATGCTGCGTTAATATCGCCGTCAACCTTGAGCTTGCCTGTGGTGAAAGCAATAACAGGGTCAAGCTTGCCGTTGATAAGCTTTGTGAAATTTGTTGCATTCATTGTTAAAATAGCATTTCTGTCATAATATTCATAAGGCTCAACATTCACTCTGCCATCCTTAATTTCAATATAGAAAATACCCTCAACCTTGCCGATTAAGTTAATCTGAAAAGCAAGAGTGCCCGGTACAGATGAAACATCAGTGTCCATAAACTTCTTTCTGGTTGCAAGTACAACCGATTCGTATGTCATAGCCATATAAAATAACCTCCAAATAAATTTATTTATTCATTAGGTAAATTATACCACAACAGTGCGGATTTATCAAGTTAAACATCAATCATTTCCTTTAAAATCAGGCTTTCTGCAAAATGTGACTATTTATCCTTCGGTTTGGCAATCATTGCAACAACCAAGCCGCTTAACATTGCCGTTGTTACACCTGCCGCACAAGCCTGAAAACCGCCTGTGATGATACCCAAAAATCCGTCACGCTGAACAGACTCTTTTACACCTTTGGCAAGTGCATTGCCAAAGCCGGTCAACGGCACAGTTGCACCTGCTCCTGCAAATTCCACAAGCTTTGGATAAAGCCCCACTGCTCCAAGCAAAACACCCAGACAAACAAATAAAACAAGAATTTTAGCAGGTGTAAGCTTTGTTAAATCAATTAAAAGCTGACCAACCACGCATATCAGTCCACCCACAACAAATGCTTTTATAAACATCATAATCATAAAAATCACCTGCTATAATTTTTAACAAAAATAAATCATTTATACATTTCAACATAATTTATATATTGTTGATTTTTGATGCATTTGATGATAATATAGATACAGGACTTCGGTCTTACGGATTCAGTTCCGGCAAGGAGTTATCTATAAACGGTAGGCGGTTAGCCCTTTCTTTCCGAGAGGGTGTATCTTCAGCCCTCTTGAGATTTATCAAAGGAGGGCGATATTATGGAATATGCAACTATAATTACACTTGTACTTATCATTGCACTTTTTATCGTAATAAAAAAAGATTAACCGCCCTACTCCAATTGTGCAGTTAATCTTTTTTAACTCATTTTGGGGCTAACCGTCTATCGGATAGCTCCTTGTTCATTTTTATTATAGTATACATTTCTATTTTTGTCAATGACAGAAATAGAGACTATAACACATTAATGTATAGATATAAATGGGCAGGCCTCTAAGCCTGCCCCTACTGTTATACAGTAATATTTATTTTGTAGGTAATCCCTCTTTATCATACATACAAATGGTTTCGCAAAGAATTTCAATACCTGCTGCAATTGCTTCAGGTCTTAAATTCTCAGGTGTATCAAGACGAGTATGATAATAACGAGGAGGATCAGGATTCATAGCAGCAAAGCCTGTTGCTTTGATACCACGCTGTGTGAATGCAGCAGCGTCAGAACCACCGATATAAATGGACTCAAAGGACAAGTCATAGCCGCAGTTTGCAGCAGCATTTTTAACAAGGTGCTTAACGCCCCAGTCGTGCTGAACTGTACCTGAAAGGTCACGGTCATAAACTGCCATATCCTCTAAATCACGGAAGGTATCAATCGCAATAACTGCTGTCGGTAATTCTTTAAGTTCCTGCTCGTGAGCCTTTGCATATGCCTTAGCACCACGAAGACCGGCTTCCTCTGAGCCTGAGCAAATCATTGTAACCTCTGTGTTTTCAAACTCAATACCAGCCTCATCAAGAGCCTTGATTGCAGCCATACCTGCATAGCAGCCTGAAAGGTTATCTGATGCACCCGGAACTGATTTTGTCCAGCTCTGGAAGAACAAGAACGCAATCTCAAACGGAATGAATACGCAAGAAACAACAAAGAAAAGGATAAAGAACCATCTTGCTTTTTCAATACTCATTGCAGCGCCGCCCTTACCAACGATAAGGCAAACAACAGCGAAAACGGTCTGAATAATAAGACCTACAACAGCAGGAATTTCAACAAAGAGCTTTGCCTGAAGACCGCCCATAAGATAGTTGAGAGTCCACTCAAACTGGCTGTCAGAATGACCTACGAGAATAATTCTCTGCTTAACCTCGCCCTTAGGACTTCTTGTAGCAATCATATTATGAGATGTTTGCTTTGGGAAAAGGAAATCGTCAAATTCCTTATACATTAAGAACTCGAACAAAAGCGGAATAAACGCTAATATGCAAAGCACTAATGCAGCAATAGGTGTTGCAAACCAGTTAACAAAAACAGAAGCTACACCGCAGGCAACAGTAAATGGAATAAAGCCCATAAAGCCCTGTCTGTGAAGTGTGAATTCTTCAATCTTGGTTTTGTCACAATAGTTTTTCATATCCTTCTGCATCCACTGCTGTGCACGAAGCTCCTCAGGTGAACCGGGCTTGCGGGGACCGATTTTTTTACAAATCTTTGTAATACCCCTTACAGCATATTTCGTATTCTTTTCAATATCAATATTGGCTGAATACTCGTTAGCAATCTTCATAATATGCTCCTCCAAAAATAAAAATAATACCTTGTTTAGTTTAACACATTAAACAGGTAAATGCAACCAAATTTATATATAAAATAAGCCCTCCTTTTGCAAGGAGGACTTTTACTTATTACTTATGACAAATGATGAATAAATAAACCTGAAAGAAGCTTTGGCTCAAACCAGGTTGATTTTGGCGGCATAATAAGCCCTGCATCGGCAATTGCCATTAAGTCATCAACAGTTGTAGGGTACATTGCAAAGGCAAGCTGCATATCGCTGTCTGCCCTTTTTTCAAGCTCAGCAAGCCCTCTGATACCGCCGATAAAATCAATTCTGTCATCGGTTTTTGGATTTTTAATACCTAAAACGGCATCAAGCAGATAGTTCTGAAGGATTGAAACGTCAAGTCTTTCAACAGGGTCATCCTCATTAATAATATCAGCCTTAGCCCTGAGCAGGTACCACTGCTTGTTCAGGTACATACCGAAGGTATGTTTGTCAGATGGTTTGCATCTGCCTTCCGTCTTTTCAACGTCAAAGGATTTTGAAATTGCAGTGATGAATTCATTTTCGTCAAGTCCATTAAGGTCCTTGACGACTCTGTTATAATCCATAATTTCAAGCTCTTCGTCAGGGAAAGCAACAGCTAAAAAGTAGTTGAATTCCTCTTCACCTGTATAATCAGGATTATCCTTTCTGCGCATCTCACCAACTCTGACAGCTGATGCACAGCGGTGATGACCGTCAGCAATATACATAGCAGGAACAGTATCAAACAAGGCACTGAGCTTTTCAACTGTATCTGCATCATCAACTGCCCATACAGTCTGGTTAACGCCGTCAGATATAAAATCATACACAGGCTTATTGTCGGAAATCCAGCTGTTAACAATACTGCTGATTTCATCATTTTTTCTGTAGGTTAAAAATATAGGTCCTGTATTTGCATCGCAGGTATTCACATGATTAATTCTGTCCTGTTCTTTTTTTGCAAGCGTATGCTCGTGCTTTTTGATAATGTTGTTCATATAATCATCAATGGAAGCACAGCCCACAATACCAATCTGACTTCTGCCGTTCATAATCTGCTTATAAATATAAAGACAAGGTACGCAGTCCTGAATTAAATCGCCGTTTTTCTCAAGGCTGATTAAATTTTCCTTAGCCTTTTCATAAACAGCAGTGTCATATAAATCTGTGCCTGACGGCAAATCAATCTCTGCCTTGTCGATATGTAAAAATGATAAAGGGTTTCCCTTAACCATTTCCCTTGCCTCATCACTGCTCATTACATCATAAGGAAGAGCAGGGATAAGGGACTGATTTTTTTCAGCCGGTCTGAAGGCTTTAAAGCCACGAAATACTGCCATAATTTTAACCTCTTTTTATCTTAGTTATTTTTTTCATATATCATACGCAGACCATCAATAAGCAGATGTTTGTCTACGATTATATCATTTTCACAATGCTGAGCAATAACTCCGCCCAAGCCGCCTGTTACTATAACAGTTGCTTTTTCACCAAGCTCACGTTCAAATCTTTTGATAAGACCGTCAAGCATAGCGGCTGTGCCGTAAACAGTACCGCTTCGCATGGAATCAATCGTATTTGTACCGATTGCTTTTTCAGGTGCAACAATTTCAATCTGCGGGAGCTGTGCTGTGGAGGTTGAAAGCGCATTAAGTGCAGTTTTAACACCGCATAAAATAGCCCCTCCCAAAAAACAGCCCTTTTTATCAATAACAGATACAGTAGTTGCAGTGCCCAAATCAAATAAAATCTGCGGGCAAGGATATTTGGCAATGCTTGCAACAGCACCGACAACCATATCTGCACCAAGCTCAGCAGGATTATTGATTTTAATATTAAGTCCTGTTTTTACTCCGGGGCCGACAACAATAGGCTTTTTGCCTGTAATCAGCATAAGTGCCTTTGATATAGTTCGGTTAAGCGGAGGAACAACCGACGATAACACGCTGCCTTCAATATCCTTAGGGTTGATATCACAAATTTCAAATATACTGTGCAGCTTAATCGCATACTCCTCAGCAGAATCCTCAGCCGCTGTCGACAAACGACATTCATTAACCAACTCACTGCCGTTTAAAAAGCCTAAAACAATATTTGTATTTCCTACATCTACTGCAAGTAACATCTTATTTATTTTCCTTTCTGCCGAGTCTTACAAGTCTGACAATAGTAGGACCTAAAATAAGGTTAACACCAATCTCAAACAGGAAATTAAATCCTACAAGACCTGTTATCATATACACGAACACATTTGTGCCATCTGCCCATTCCTTAAGTGTATCAAGGAAGAAAATACCGCAGCCTGCCAGAAAAACCCCGGTGTTAACAAAAGGGCACACAATAGCTGCCGTAATTGTTGCAGCAACCTTGTTTTTGTTTTCAATTGCCTTGTAAACTGCACCTGCAGCCAAGCCTGCCAGCATACCCTTAAGTAAAACAGTGATAACTGTACCAACAGGGTCTATTGCCAAAAAGGCAGCAGCATCACCTGATACAAGCACAGTTACACCAAAGGCAAGACCGAGCCAGGCACCTGAAAGCACTCCATATAATGACGCACCGACTACTATTGGAATAAGTACAAGCGAGATTGAAAAGGGTCCGAAATGAATAGCACTGCCAATGAGCTGAAGCACAACGACAATGGCGGTGAGGAGTCCTACTCCCACAACTTTCTTTGTGTTTTTATTCATATGAAATTTTCCTTTCTGCTACTGTTCCTGAGTGAAGGAATTCATTCTGATTCTGCTGCCAAGCACAAAAGCAAACAGCATTCGTCGAAGATTATTCCTGCCGCGGATACAATGCTCTCATATTATATTATATTCATTTTCGATTGTAAAGGATAAAATCAGCAATCTGTCACAGTGCTATATTTTTATTGAATTATTTTTTATATAATGATATAATTATTATAATTATGACACTAAAAGAAGAAAGAGATAAAAATATGCCAAAAGAAGAAATGCAAAACGATAATCTGATTATCGGCAGAAATGCCGTTATTGAGCTGCTGAAAAGCGGCAGGGAAATAGAAAATATACTGATTGCCAAGGGTGAGCGTGAGGGCTCAATTAACAGAATCATATCAATGGCACGTGAAAACGGAATTGTTGTTAAGAATGTTGACCGAAAAAAGCTTGATTTTATGTGCGGCAACGGCAATCATCAGGGTGTTGCTGCCAATGTGCCTGCCCACAGCTATTCAACCATTGATGAAATACTGGCACTTGCCGAAAGCAAGGGTGAAGCCCCCTTCATCATTATCTGTGATGAAATTGAGGACAGCCATAATTTAGGTGCTATCATCAGAAGTGCTGAGGCTTGCGGTGCACACGGAATCATTATTCCGAAAAGAAGAAACGTAGGACTTAATTTTATTGTGGCAAAAACCTCCTGCGGTGCACTGGAATATATGAAGGTTGCAAGGGTCAGCAATCTTGCATCAACGATTGAGGAGCTGAAAAAGAAAAACATCTGGGTATACTGTGCCGATATGGACGGACAGCCCTGGTGCAAAACCGATTTTTCAGGCGGCTGTGCACTTGTTATAGGCAACGAGGGCAAGGGTGTCGGCAGACTGATTAAGGAAAAATGTGATGTGACTGTTGCACTGCCGATGTGCGGAAAGGTCAATTCTCTTAACGCATCTGTTGCAGCAGGAATTATTATGTATGAAATTACAAGACAACGACTTGGACTTTAAGTGGTGAATATGAGCGAGAATATATCAATTGATGAAATAATCAGACAGGCTGAGGAGATACGCAAAAAGACCGTTATTAAGGCGCAGTCTGCTATTGAAGAGATAAAAGAAAACGCAGGCAAAGAACTGCCAAAGCAGGTTGAAACACCTGTTGCAAAGCATACAAATACAAAAGACAGAACCGCAGTTGTTGATCGTGATACAATAAAAGCAGCTGCAAATGAAAGCGGCAAAACGAAGGTCATTGATCAAAAAACAAGACCGGTGACAGTAAGCGAAAAAACGAATGTTGTACCTAATGTAAGCGGCACTAAAAAAAGCTTTTTTAAAAATAAATCCGACGAGCCGTTATACTCAAAAACGCCGCCGGAAATTGTGGAGCGTCCTGCAACAATTAAAAGCAAATCACGTTTTGACAAAACATCCGACCTGCAGGAAATACCTACAATCGTTGCCGTTGACGAGCTGGAACACACAAAAATAAACTTTGATAATAATCCGTTCCCAAGACCTGAGGAGGACACTTATTCAAGTGACGAATCAGACCAGATTGTGCTTGAGGGCTTTGAGGATTCCACAGATAAAATTGCAAAAATTGATGAAGAGGTTGCCGAAAAGCAGCTGAAACAGCGCAGACAGGAAAAAATCAACAAATTCAGACTGTTCAGTCCCGATAACCTGAACGGTGACAAACAGTCTGCGGTTAAGAATGAATATAAGCGTGACGATGATAAAACCGCTTTTATGGAAAAGCTGTTTGCATCCAAATCATCATTCACTTTAAAAGGTTCACTAACCGCAGTTATAGCAATACCTCTGCTTTTACTGGCAATATTTAAGGACAGTGCTTATATGCCGAGTGCCCTTCTTGACTACACAGCTTATCTTGTAACGGAGCTTGTTTTATATGTGCTTTTGCTCTTGGTTAATATGAAAAATATTATTTATGGATTCAAGCTGTCAAGGGGCATTAATTACAGCTTCCCTATTTCTGTGGCAAGTATTATTGTACTTGTTCATACAATACTGCTTGTGGCTGATTCCAATCTGTATTTAGAAGACGGCATAGCCTTGCCCCTTGTAATGGCATTTGCGTTTTTAATGACCAATTTCGGCAAATACCTATTAACTGCACGAATTATAAACAACTTTGAATTTTTAATAAATCAGGAAGAAAAATATACGGTTGAAACAATTGTTAACACAGTTGATGCAACAATTATCAGCCGCGGACTGCTGACAGGCGAAGCAAATTTAAAAACAAGCATTAAGACTGATTTTTCAACCAATTTTCTTGATATTAGCTGCAGTGATGAGCCTGCTGACAAAATTGCCAAAACCACAGGCACAATCATGCTTGTGCTGAGTATAATTCTGTTTGCAGTATTTTCAATCATTAAAGGCGACTGGCACATCGGTCTTAATATCGGTGTTTGTGCTCTGTGCATTTCACTGCCCACAATATCCATATTCAACACCAACAGTGCACTTTTGGGCATATCAAAAATTCTTAAAAACAGCGGTGCAATGATAAACGGCTTTGAGGGTGCTGTTATGGTGAACGATGCCAATGCTATTGTTATCGAAGCACACGATTTATTCGGTAAAAACAGCTGTGAAATTCACGGCATCAAAACCTTCAACGGAGCAAAAGCAGATGATGTTATTTTAAAAACCGCTGCTGTTATTATGAAAACCAAAAGTCCGCTGTCTTATGTTTTTGATGATGTAATCATCGGCAAGCAGACCATTCTGCCGGAGGTTGACGGCGTTGTTTATGAGGACAAGCTCGGAACATCTGCCTGGATTTACAGAAAAAAGATTTTAGTGGGTACAAGAGAATTATTGATTCACCACGGTGTTCCTGTGCCAAAGGAAGAGTTTGAGCAGAAATACACACGCAAGGGCAGAAAAATTCTTTACCTTGCCGTAACAGGTCAGATTATGGCAATGTTTGTCGTATCCTACAGTGCTGACCCTAAGCTGAAAAAAACACTGCGTAGGCTTGAAAAAAGCGGCATCACTATACTCGTTAAAAGTGCTGACCCATTCATCAATGACGAAAGCATAGCAGAACTGTTTTCACTGCCTGACGGCTTTATTCGTGTTATGAATTCTTCAAACGCAAGAGTATTTGAAAAGTATTCAGATATGTGTGTTGAAAAATCACCCGCATATGTTGTTCACGACGGTACTGCACTGGGCTTTGTGTCCTCAATGGCAGCAGCAGAAAATCTTGAAGAAACAAGAAAGCTTTTAAGCGTTTTAATCACCTTCGGCTCAGCAATGGGTATTGGTCTTGTGACCATGATGGCAATTCTTGGCGGACTAAGCCAGATAACACCTGTTAATATGGTAATTTTTCAAGCCGCATGGTGCATATTTGTGGAAATTGTGTCAAAAATAAAAAGACTAGGATTATAGAATTGGAGTGGTCTTTTTGAAGGATTTACAAGGCACAAAAACACAGGCAAACCTGCTTGCAGCATTTGCAGGCGAAAGTCAGGCAAGAAACAAATACACCTACTTTGCAGGAAAGGCGGAGCAGGATGGCTTTGAACAGATTGCAGAAATTTTTCGTGAAACTGCACACAATGAGCAGGAGCACGCTGAAATCTGGTTTAAGCTTTTAAACGGTGAAATCGGTGATACAGCATCCAATCTTGCTGATGCTGCCGATGGTGAAAACTTTGAGTGGACAGATATGTATGCAACCTTTTCCGCAGAGGCAAAGGAGGAAGGCTTTGATCACATTGCCTTTTTGTTTGACTCAGTAGCCAAAATTGAAAAGGAGCACGAGGAAAGATTCAGAAAGCTTCTTGCAAATGTTGAAAACGGCTTGGTATTCAGCAGGGATGAAGAAAAAATCTGGATTTGCTCCAACTGCGGCAACGTCATCATCGGCAAGGAAGTACCGAACCAGTGCCCTGTCTGCAAAAAGCCAAAGGGCTATTTTAAGCTCAAAGCGAATAATTATTAATAATCAAGCCTGCCTCCATTCACAAAACATCAGGGCAGGCAGATACATAGCAATGAAAGAAAAAGAAAAAACAACCTTCAGAAAAATCGAATATCACAAAAAAGAAAGCTTTTATTTAATCGTGCGTGGTTTAGAGGTTGGTATTTTTGCCGGTTTGATTTCTGTTTTATACAGATTTTTGTTATCCATCGCAGAAACTCAGCTTTACAAAATACTGGACTATATCAAAGGCAGTCCTGTTAAAACTGCCCTATGGCTTACAGCATTAGCCGTTATCGGTGTATTTGTCGCACTGATATGCAAATGGGAACCCATGGCAGGCGGTTCGGGAATACCACAGATAAACGGCGAGGTTAAGGGTCACTTTTCACAAAGCTGGTGGAAGGTGATTTTAGGCAAGCTCCTTGGCGGAACGGCAAGTGTGTTCTGCGGCTTATCCCTTGGCAGAGAAGGTCCCAGTGTTCAGCTTGGCGGTATGGCAGGCAAGGGTGTTGCAAGAATAACAAAGGCGGACAAAACTACAGAGCTCAGAATGATAAGCTGCGGTGCGGGTGCAGGAATGGCGGCAGCCTTTAACGCTCCGCTGGCAGGCATTATGTTTGTGCTTGAGGAAATTCACCACAGCTTTGACAAAAGCATTTTATGTATGGGCATTGTCGCCACGGTAACAGCTGACTTTATATCCAAGCTGTTTTTCGGTCAGAGCACCGTATTCAATTATGACACCGTTAACTTTCCCCTTCGCTACTACTGGCTGCTGATATTAATGGGAATTATCCTTGGCATAAGCGGTGTACTTTATAACCTCATTATGTTAAAAACACAGGATTTATATAAAAAGCTTGCGAAAATCCCAAACTGGATTAAGCTGCCAATCATCTTTTTGCTCAGCGGTATTGTCGGTTTAAAACTGCCTGAAATTCTATGCGGCGGTCATTCAATGGTTGAACTGCTTATGGCTGAAAAGCCTGAGCTTTTAACACTGTTTATTTTAGTTACAGCTAAATTCTTATTCGGTGCAATCTGCTTTGCATCCGGTGCACCCGGCGGCACACTTTATCCCCTTTGCATACTCGGCACTTATCTTGGTGCAATGTTCGGCACGGCTTCCATGCATATGCTTAACCTGGGCAATGAATTCTGGGAGGAATTTGTTGTGCTTGGCATGGCAGGCTTTTTTGCATCTATCGTTCGTGCACCGATTACCGGCATTGTGCTTGTGTTTGAACTGACAGGTAATATGCAAAACCTTTTGCCTATTGCAGTTGTAAGTCTGATAAGCTACGCTGCTGCAAATCTTATCGGTGTGAGCCCAATGTATGAGGCACTGCTTGAACGAATGATTAAAGCGGATCACAGCGAGCCTAAGTTCAGAAAAATCAATGAAAAGGTTTTAGAAGCCTTTGTTGTGCCCATAGGCAGCCCTGTTGCAGGCAAAAGAATTATGGACATTGACTGGGGCAAGCACTGTTTAATTGTAAGTATTGAGCGTGAAGAAATTTCAATCACACCAAAGGGTGAAACAGAAATCAAAGAGGGCGACGAGCTTGTTATACTCGTCAGTCAAAGAAGATTTTCAAAAGATAAGAACAGACTTGAAGGATTAATAAGAAGCTATGAAAATTAATTTATCAACTGCAAAAAGAATAAAAAAACTCAAAGGCTTCGGCGGTTCTGCTGCCTGGTGGAGCCCACAGATAAATGATAGCAAAACAGCCGATGAGGTTGTTGACTTGCTCTATGGAAATGATGGTTTAAGGCTGAACATTTATCGCTACAATGTTGGCGGCGGATTTGAAAAGGATAACCTTCGTATGGCTAACCCTTGGCGACCTGTTGAGTCCTTTATGAATAAAGACGGCAGCTACAACTGGAATGCAGATAAGAATGCAGTTAACGTTATGAAAAAAGCCGTTGCAGCAGGCAATGTGGACACATTGATTTTCTTTGTAAACTCCCCTCATTTTACGCAGACTGTTACAGGACAGACCAGCGGCGGTTTCACAGAACATTTCTCAAACCTTGCCAAGGATAAATATGATGACTTTGCAAAATACCTGATTGACATCGCAGAACATTTTATAGATGAGGGTCTGCCTGTTAAATACATAAGTCCGATCAACGAGCCCCAGTGGAAATGGGGCGGCGACTATGTATGGCAGGAGGGCTGTCACTATGAGCCTGAAGAGGTACGTGACTGCTTTTTAGCCTTTGCCAGGGAGATTGAAAGAAGGAATTCTCCCCTGCTGCTTTATGGTATGGAGAGCGGTAATATCAGCGAGCAGACGAAAGAATATTATAAGCTGCTTGAGGCTGAGCCGCTGATTATGAAACACCTTGATGTATTTGCATATCATTCCTATGGTTCTGACGATAAGGTGCAGAATAAGATTGAATTTGGCAAATGGGCAAAGGATAATATTAAAATCCGCCTTGATATGAGTGAGTGGTGCGAGCTGCCTTGCAAACATGATACACACTCCATTGAAAGCACACTGATTATGGCAAGAATTATCGGCGAGGATTTAATCTATTCAGGTGCTGAAAGCTGGACAGCATGGGTTTGTGCAAACCAGTGGGATAATGCGATAAAAGACGGCAAATGCTACAGTGACGGACTGCTTGTTGCAAAGGATGACTGGTCCGACTATTACATTGCAATGAGATATTATGCATTAGCACATTTTTCAAAATACATACCAACAGACAGCTACAGCCTTGACATCGGCTACCAGACATCAAGAGGACTTTCGGTATTTGCTTTTGAGAAGCCGAACGGTGAAAAGGTTTTGATTATTTCAAACAACAGCAAAGCAAAAAGGGTTATTGAGCCGGACATCTGCTTTAATGATGCGTTGGTCATTACCACAAATCAGGACAGCAGACTGGCTGAAAATATAGTAACAAATAAAAAAATAGCAGTTGCACCAATGAGTGTGACAACTGTTATCATGAGGTGAAAATTATGGACGAAAGGCAATGGTTTAAGGGCGACACACATCTGCACACACTCAACAGCGACGGTGTTTTAACAAAAGGTCAGCTTGTTGAAAAGTGCAAAAAAGCAGGTCTTGATTTTATGATAATCACAGACCACAACTTCAACTCTGTTGAAAAAACTTATTTTGACAAGGATATGCTTGTTATCCAAGGTCAGGAGCTCACAGACGAGCCGGGTCACGTTAATGTATGGGGTAAAAAAGTACCCTTTGACCCACCGCACACACTGAACACCGCCGAGGATTATCACAGATACATAAATGCCTGCAAAGAAGCCGGTGCTGTTGTTTCTCTTAATCACCCGTTTTGTTCAAACTGCCCATTCAGGCTTGAGCCTGAGGATTATCCCTTTGACTGTGTAGAGGTATGGAACACAATCCAGCACAGTGACAACATTAAAAATATGGAATGGTGGCACAGCCAGTTAATGCAGGGCAAACATATTCCTGCCGTCGGCGGCTCTGATTTCCACAAGGATTACGGCATTCCGTTTTTAGCAATGCCGACAACCTATGTCAATGCAAAGAGCAAGACTGAAAAGGATATACTTGAAGCCATATGCGAGGGCAGAAGCTTTGTTACAAACACACCAAATTCAACAACCATTTTCCTGCACTGCGGTGATGCCGAAATCGGTGACACAGTAAAGCTGGAGGATCATAAAAAGCTTGAGGTAAGAATATCTGATTTCAAAAAGGGACACACCCTCAAGGTATACAACAACGACAAGATTATTTTTGAGAAAACTGCCGACAAAACCTCTGAAGGCTATATTGCCGAGGTCGACATTGAGCAAAAAGGCTTTGTCAGAGCAGAAATCACATACAGATTTAATCCGCTTGTTGAAAAGGTTTATGCCTTTGCTGAAAAGAAATTCTTATCAAGCAGAGGTGTTAAGAGCGGTGACAGTCTGACTCTGCCCGATTTCTTCTATGCATTCACAAATCCAATCTGGGTTGAATAATTATTAAACCGGCTCTCCTTGTTCATAAGGAGAGCTAAATTTTGCCTAATTAAGAAACTTAATGTTTCTGCGACGTTTTAAATTGTTTGATTATAGTAGGGGCTGATGTCCTCATCAGCCCATTTTCACCGATTCTATGATTCATAGGGTGACAAATCCCGCTTTTATTGAAACAGAAATTAAAATTCTTTAATATGAACCATACATTGCTAATCATAGATTATATTGAAAAAGCATTTATTTTATTGTATAATAAAATCATATATTACGAATTCAAAAAATACTTATCAAACATATTGAACTGTTTTATACGGAGTTTGAAATTATGCCAGAAAACACAAAATATAAAATTCTTATTGTAGATGACTCGGTAATGAACCGTACTATTTTAGCTGATATACTTGAGGATAATTTTGAAATTTTAGAGGCAGCCGACGGTATCGAAGCAATACAGATGATTAAAAAATACAATAACAAGCTGTCCTTAATTCTGCTTGATCTTGTTATGCCGAATATGGATGGTCTTGAGGTGCTGGCTGCTATGAACAGCGGTGATTGGATTAATAACATCCCTGTTATTATGATTTCATCCGAAAATTCACCCACCTATGTTGAGCGTGCATACGAACTTGGTGCAACAGATTTTATTAACAGACCGTTCAATGCATATGTTGTCAGAAAGCGTATTGCAAACACAATTATGCTTTACACCAAGCAGAAAAATCTCATAAACCTTGTAAGCCAGCAGGTTTATGAAAAAGAAAAAAACAACAACCTTATGATTAATATTCTGAGCCATATTGTTGAGTTCAGAAACGGTGAAAGCGGACTGCATATCCTGCATGTGAATACGATTACCGAGGCACTGCTCAAATGCCTTGTCAAAAAAACAGATAAATATCATTTAAACCACAAGGATATTGCTACAATTGTTACAGCCTCCTCTCTGCACGATATAGGCAAGATAGCCATTCCGGATGAAATATTGAACAAGCCGGGCAGATTAACACCTGAGGAATTTGAAGTAATCAAAACACATTCTGAGGCTGGTGCAAATATGCTAAGCTCCTTGACCGAATACCTTAATGAGCCTTTAGTATCTGAAGCCCATGATATATGTCTTTATCACCACGAGCGATATGACGGCAAGGGTTATCCAATGGGTTTAAGCGGTGACGATATACCAATCTCCGCACAGGTTGTAGCCTTAGCAGATGTTTATGATGCCCTCACAAGTGAACGCTGCTATAAAAATGCAATACCGCAAAAAAAAGCACTGCAAATGATAAAAAACGGTGAATGCGGCTGCTTTAATCCTATTCTTATTGAATGTCTTGATGACACAAGCGATTACCTTGAAAAAGAGCTCAAAATCAACTCTTCTTCAAAGAAAAATATGAATGAAATAAAGAAAATAACCAATGAGCTGCTCATTAAAAATGAATTTTCTGTTTCAGACAATACCATAAACTATCTTGAACAGGAGCGTATCAAGTACGAATTTTTCGCTTCAATATCCCACGAGATACAGTTCGAGTACACTGTATCACCGTCTATTCTTACCATATCCGAATGGTGTGCAGAAAAATACAATTTCCCTGTTGTAATTGTAAATCCGCTGACGAACGAGAAATTAATCCGCTTTCTCAGTGAAGCTGCTATTGATTTGTTTAAAACAGAAATCAAAAAAACAAGTCACGATTTTCCTCTTTCACAATTCAATATTGAACTTAATATTGATAATGAAGTAAGACTGCACAAGGCATATTGCAGAACAAACTGGAGCCTTGATGACGAACCAAAAGTACTGAGTGTAATCGGAAAAATTGTTGATATTGAAGACGAGCATCAAAAAATGCAAAGTCTTGAAAAACAGGCTTCTGTTGACACACTCACAAATCTCTACAATCACGGTCACGCCAAAAAATTAATAAATAAACTGCTGAATAAGAGAGAAAAAAATTACGCCTTGATTTTATTTGACTTAGATAATTTTAAGGATGCAAATGATAATCACGGTCATATGTTTGGTGACAGTGTATTAAAATGTGTTGCCGATACTCTGACCGAGAGTTCAAGAAAAGAAGATATTTCTGCCCGTATCGGCGGTGACGAGTTTTTAATATTCATTGAATACCGTGATATTGAAATATTAAAAAATATTGTAAACAGAATACACAGCAAGCTTAGCAGTATCAAATGCGACTCTTATAACGTTATGATTAGTGCAGGCGTTGCTACGACAGAGAAAAGCGGCTATAATTACGATGATTTATTCAATCATGCCGATTTCGCCCTTTATTATTCAAAGGAAAACGGTAAGGGCAAATACACATTTCACAACAAAAACATAAACAGTGTTAATATCGGTATCACGCCGATAGAAAATTGAGGGAACGAATATGGATTTAAAAGAATGTTTTGATGCTTTCGGCGGCAACTATAACGAAGTTATGGGCCGTCTGCTTACAGAAGAACGTGTAAAAAAATTTTTATTAATGTTTTTGAAAGACACAAGCTTCAACGATCTTGAAGCTGCAATGGAAAACAAGGACTACGACAGTGCTTTCAGAGCAGCACATACACTCAAGGGAATATGTGCAAATCTCGGTATTGAAAAATTAGGAAATGCAGCAAGCGAAATCACAGAAGCTCTGCGTGCAAAGGATATTGATACCGCCTGCAAGCTGTATGTGCAGGTTGAAGAAAGCTACATAATCACAACAGATGCCTTGAAGCAGCTTGTATAAATACAAAACATTGTAACAAAGGAACAACCTTAATCGGGTTGTTCCTTTTTATTTTAAAAAATATTTACGCATTATTTTCACAGATGGTTTTTCGTGTTCGGAGTATACTGCTTGGTGTAACAGAAAACTCATCCAGTCCCCATTCAAGGAGCATTGGTATCAGCTTCGTATCTGCCGCAGCCTCGCCGCACATACCAACCTCAATCCCCTCTTGTTTTGCATTTTTAATTGTCATTTCAATCGCTTTTAACACAGACGGCTGAAAAGCATCATAAAGATGGCAGACCTTTGAATTGCCCCTGTCAACAGCCATTGTGTAACCGATTAAATCATTTGTGCCAATTGAGAAAAAATCAACCTCTTTGGCAAGCAAATCGGATATAAAAACAGCCGACGGTGTTTCAATCATAACACCAAGTGAAACAGACTTATAGGGTATGCCCTTTTCAGTCAGCTCCGCTTCACATTCAGCAATAAGCGCCTTCGTTCTTGCTACCTCATCAAGGCAGGTAACAAGGGGCAGCATAATTTTGATTGTGCCATACACAGCCGCACGCAGAATTGCCTTGATTTGTGTTTTGAAAAGTGCCTGATTATCAAGGCAATAACGTATTGCCCTGTGGCCTAAAAAAGGATTGTCCTCCCTGCCGATATGGAGGTAAGGTATCTCCTTATCCCCTCCGATGTCAAGGGTACGAATAATCACCTCACGGCCATCCATTGCACGTGCTACTGTTGAATACGCCTCGAACTGCTCCTCCTCATCAGGCTCGCTTGCACGGTCCATAAAAAGAAATTCTGTTCTGAAAAGACCTATTCCCTCACCGCTGTTCTGCACAACATTCTGCACATCCTCAGGCTTGCCGATATTACCATAAACAGCTTTTTTTATGCCGTTTTTTGTTACTGTTTCTTTGCCCATAAATTCTTTGAGCTTTTCCTTTTGATTCAGATATTCCTGCTGCTTTTGCGTATATTCCTTAATTTCGCCCTCTGTGGGGTTAACCAAAACCTTACCCTTAAAGCCGTCACAAATCAGCATTTCACCATCTTTAATATTGGTTACCGCATCCAAAACAGAAAGCACGGCAGGTATGCCCATTGCTCTTGCAAGGATTGCACTGTGACTGGTAATCCCGCCGACCTCGGTCACAATAGCACTGACATTTTCCTTTTTTATCTGACTTGTCATTGATGGTGTAAAATCAGCGGCAATAAGCACTGACCCCTTTGGAACTGAACTGATGTCAACGGCTTTAACACCCAAAAGATTTTGCAGAATGTTATCCCTGATATCCTTAACATCACTTGCTCTCTGTCGTGTTAACTCGTCACCTGCTGCTGAAAACAAATCAATAAACATCTGACAGGCAGTATCAACCGCCGCCTCTGCCACAGAACCCGATGAAATACTGTCCTCCATTTGCGAAAGCATAAAAGGGTCACTGAGCATAACGATATGCCCCTCTAAAATCTCTGCCTCTTTTTCACCGGCACACGCTCTGAGCTTATCGGCAAGCTCACGTGTTTCGGACGTGAAGCTGTCAATCGCTCTGTGAAGCCTTGCTTTTTCATGATCCGCACTGCTGTATTTCACATGGCTGTAATCCGTATTCATATCACCGATTACAACTGCCTTGCCTATGCCGTAGCCCTGGCTTGCACCAACACCTTTTAACATAATGTCCCCCTGTCAAAATGAAGTGATAACGTTAAAACTATTCACCAAATCCGGATTCAATCAGATTAACAGCCGCATTCAGCATTGCACCCTCGTCTGCACCATTACATTCAACCGTTAATTCCGTACCGCATTTAATACCTGCCGCCATTATATTCATAATGCTTTTACCGTTGATTTTTTTGCCGTTCACAACCAAATCAATGTCCGAATCATACTTTGTCATTGCAGTTACAAACACATTCGCAGGGCGCATATGAAAGCCCATTTCATTTGTTATTTTTGTTGACTTTGAAACCATTATTAATCAGCCTTTCGCTTTGTTTTTTTAAGAAGTCCGAGCATAAATGCACCTGCCGCAGAGCCTGCAGCCAATGCCGCAATATAACCAAGAGGATTATCAACCACAGGGAAAACAAATATTCCGCCATGGGGTGCAGGGCAAGAACAGTTGAACAATGCAGTTACCAAGCCTGCAACCGCCGAGCCAACCATACAGGATGGTATCACTCTCAGCGGATCTGCCGCAGCATAAGGGATAGCACCCTCGGTAATAAAGCACAGGCCCATAAGATAGTTAACAGGACCGTTTTTGAGTTCCTCTTTATTCCACTTTTTCTTATTAAAGGTTGTTGAAAGTGCAATGGCTATAGGAGGAATCATTCCGCCAATCATAACAGCCGCCATAATCCAGCTGTTACCGTCGGCAATTGCCGCTGTGCCGAAAACATAAGCAGCCTTGTTGAACGGACCGCCCATATCAATAGCCATCATTGCCGCAAGCACAATTGAAAGCAGAATTCGGCTTGTTTCACCAAGGTTCGTCAGGCCGTTTGACAAGCCTGTGTTCAGCACACCGATAATAGGGTTAATAACAAGCATCACCAAACCAATCAGCAATGTGCCGAGAAGCGGAAAAATGAAAACAGGCTTGATACCATCCATTGATTTCGGCAGCCAGTTAAAGGCCTTCTTAAGAATAAGAACAAGTATACCTGCCACAAAACCGGCAAAAAGTGCACCTAAAAAGCCTGATACTGCACTGTCGTCACCTGTGGGTGAGCTGATTGTTGCACCGGTTGTTGCAAGATAACCGCCGACTATACCGGGCAAAAGACCGGGGCGGTCAGCAATCGACTGTGCAATATAGCCTGCTAAAATCGGCAGCATAAAGGCAAATGCCGCCTTACCTATCCAGAACACAACTGCCGCAACAGGGTTTGTTGAGCCGAAATCGCCGCCAACATTTGCATTACCTGCAAATGTATCAATCAGAAAGCCAAGGGCAATCAGCACTCCGCCGCCGACTACAAAGGGCAGCATATGAGAAACGCCATTCATAAGGTGCTTATACACCATATGACCAAAGCCTTCCTTTTCGTCATCATCTGCATCGGTCTGGCTGTCATCATTATAGATTTTTGTCTTGCCGTCAATAATTTTCTGAATCAGCTCCTCAGGCTTATGAATGCCGTTTGAAACAGATGTTTTTATAACAGGCTTGCCTTTAAAACGAGCCATTTCAACATTTTTATCGGCAGCAATAATAATTCCGTCACACGCTTCAATTTCCTTTTTGGTGAGCACATTTTTTGCTCCGCCAGAGCCATTCGTTTCAGCCTTAAGCGGATAACCTAATCTGTCACCTGCTTTTTCCAAAGCCTCTGCCGCCATATAGGTGTGGGCAATGCCTGTTGGGCAGGCTGTCACTGCCAAAATTCTGTAGCCTTCCTTCTGAACCACTTTAAATTTTGGCTCATCGGGGTATTTCTCTTTTTCCTTTTTATCAATAATATCTAAAAATTCATCTGTCGTTTTTGCATTCCTGAGCTGAGAGCAAAAGGCAGGCTCCATAAGCATAACCATTAATCTTGACAAAATTTCAAGATGCAAATCACCATCAAGTGGTGCGGCAATCATAAACAATATATCTGTAGTCTTACCGTCAGGTGCACTGTAATCAACACCCTTGGGGACTGTAATTGCCGAAAGACCTGCAGTTTTTACACTGTCACTTTTTGCATGGGGAACTGCAATTCCCTCACCGATTGCGGTTGTGCCTTGATTTTCTCTTTCTAAAATAGCATCTTTGAACACACCTGCATTTGCAAGATTACCTGCCTTTTGGTGCAGCGCAATCAGACTGTTTATTGCTTCAGATTTTGTTGATACAGATGCATTCAGGCTGATTGCATCCCTTTTCAACAAATCGATAATTCTCATTGCTAATCCTCTCCTAATTTTAAATGCTCACTTTCAAGCATTACCTCAATCTCATTTTTGTCTGCTAATGAAGCGGAAAATGCAGTAGCATTGCCGCAGGCCGAACCAAGCTTAAGCGCATAAGCATAATCACCTGTTTCTAAATACCCTGCAAGAAAGCCTGCCACCATTGAATCACCGCAGCCAACAGAGCTGACAATCTTACCGGGTACATTGCCCATTGTGTAGGTTTTGCCATTTTCGTCAATAAGAACAGCACCATCCTTGCCTCTTGAAACAAGAACATTTTTTGCACCCTTTTCCTGAAGCATTTTGCCGTACTTAACAATATCATCAAGCTCTGTTATGTTCACATCAAAAATCTCACCAAGCTCGTGATGATTGGGCTTAATCAGAAACGGCTTGAACCTGAGCACATTCAAAAGCAAATCACCGGTGGCATCTACAACAAAATTGACCTTTCTGTCATTCAGCCCATCAAGTATTTTTTCATAAATATTGTCAGGCAGTGCGTCAGGTATTGAGCCTGCAAGCACAAGAGTATCCCCTGCTGTCAGGCAATCAAGCTTTTCAAACAGGCTGTCTATAGCAGAATCATCAATAAGCGGTCCGCGGGCATTGATATCCAGCTCTGTTTCTGCTTTTATTTTTACATTTATTCTTGTATAGCCATTTTTCAGCTTAACAAAATCGTTATGAATGCCATCGGCATTTAACATTTCTTCAAGCTTTTCCCCTGAAAAGCCTGCCAGAAAACCAAGTGCCTTGTTTTCAATTCCTAACCTTGATAATATTGCTGAAACATTAATTCCCTTTCCGCCGTAATGAATCTGCTCGCTTTCAGTCCTGTTAATATCGCTGAAGTTAAGATGATTAACTGTCATAACGTAATCCAGTGCCGGATTAAAGGTAACTGTATAAATCATTTATAACACCTCTCTAACTGCCATATTTTTTTATTCTTACTTAGTATTATCATTATATCAAAAAATAATCAATTGAAAAACTGCTAATCATAAAAAAGCAACCTATAGTTGCGAAATTTCAAATTAAAATGTATAGCATAATCGAACAAAATCTGTTATGCTTAAAGATGTAATAATAATGCACAATACGAGGTAATTTTATGAAAGAGGAAACAGCAAAAAGACTGTTTGAATACAGAAAAGCCAACGGCTATTCACAGGAAGAGCTGGCTGCAAAAATCGGTGTTTCAAGACAGGCAATATCAAAATGGGAACGTGGTGAAAGCAGCCCTGACACTGAAAATTTAATTGCACTGTCAAGGCTTTATAACGTAACGATTGACGAAATGATTAACAGCACGGAAAAAGCAAAAAAGTCAGATATTAAAACCGACAGCAATCCCATTGAAGAAACGCAGGCAGATGACACAGAACAAAAAAATGACGAAAGCGAACAGCAAACAGAAAGCAATAGCCAACACACCACAGGTGTCAGCTTCAGAAACGGTATTCACGTTCATGACGGCAAGGATAATGTTGACATTGATTTCACCGGAATCCACATAGAAACTCAAAAGGGTGAGTCGGTGCATATCGGTGCAAGCGGTGTTCAGGTAAACGGCGTAAACGAGGAGCACATCTTTTCACACAGAAAGGAGAAAAATCTGTTCCACGCACTTTTACCTTTAGGTGTAATTATCGCTTATCTTATAATCGGTTTTACATTTGAACAAGGCTGGGCACTTGGCTGGCTGTTGGTATTCTTAATACCGATTATTGAAAGCTTTATCGCAGCAGTAAAAACAAAAAATCCAAGTGCATTTGCATATCCTGTGCTTGTTGCAGCAGTCTTTCTTACAGTAGGTATGTTTGAACACATCTGGCACCCCACATGGATTATGTTTTTAACAATCCCTGTTTATTATATAATAGCCGACTTTCTTAAACCGAAACACAATGATAAAATCCCCAAAGAATAATCTTTGGGGATTTCATTCTGTCAATAAAGCATTCATAACCACGCTAAAATTATATTTGTAGGGGGCGATGCCCACATCGCACCGAAAACGGGCTGATGAGGGCATCAGCCCCTACTATAATCAAACAATTTAAAAGGTGGTATTAAGCATATCCTTATATTTTTCACAGCATTCATATAATTCCTCAATCGTCATTTCAATATTGTATTCTACCTCTTTACGTTCATAAATTTCTGTATTCATTAAATCTATAAACACAAACAGTCGAAAAACCAGTGTATTAATTTTATCAAATCTGTCGCAGGCATTTGTGTGAAAGCCTTTCAGTTTTTTATATTTTTCATATGACGGCTTTCCTATCAGTACACAGTCATCAAGTTCTATTGGATTCATACTTTTCCCTCCTTATCTTTACAACAAAATGTTGTAGGTTTATTGTACAACATTTTGTCGTAAAAGTCAATACCACAATTTGTTGTATAGTATAATAGTATTAGGAGTGATATAAATGTATATAAAACGATTAAAAGAATTAAGAGAAGATTTTGATAAAAGCCAAGAAGATATTGCAATAGCATTAAATTGTAAACAACAGGCTTATAGTAATTATGAGATTGGTAAACGTGATTTGCCTTATGAAATGCTTATCTGTTTAGCTGATTATTATGAAACAAGCACCGATTATATATTAGGTCTTACAAATGAAAGAGAACCTTACCCTAAAAACGACAAACACCCGAAGGATTAACCTTCGGGTGTTTAATAATTTCATATTCGTCAACGTATGAAATATTATTTACTTTCACTTCTGTTTTTAGCGGCAGTAACAAAGCCACGGAAAAGAGGATGCGGTCTGTTTGGACGTGATTTGAATTCAGGATGGAACTGACCAGCAACAAACCAAGGATGATCAGGAATTTCAACCATTTCAACAATATGATTATCCGGTGATGTACCTGCAAAAATCATACCGTGCTTTAAAAGCTCAGGTCTGTAATCATTATTAACCTCATATCTATGGCGGTGACGCTCATAAATCATTGACGCACCATAAAGCTCAAATGCCTTTGATTCGGGGTTCAGTGTACAAGGATACTGACCAAGACGCATTGTGCCGCCCATATCGGTAACATCCTTCTGTTCTGGCAGAATGTCAATAACAGGATATTTTGTCTGTGGGTCAATCTCAGCAGAATTTGCACCCTCAAGACCAAGCACATTGCGTGCAAACTCAATAATTGCAATCTGCATACCAAGACAGATACCGAGATATGGAATATGATTGGTTCTTGCAAATTCACAAGCCCTAATCTTACCCTCAACACCACGTGAGCCGAAGCCACCCGGCACAAGAATACCATCCATATCACCAAGGATTTCAGCAACATCAACGTCACCCTCAAGGCTCTCACTGTCAATCCAGTGAATATCAACAGCACTGCCGGTGGCAATTCCACCGTGCTTTAATGCCTCGTTAACGGAAATATATGAATCGTGAAGCTCAACATACTTACCAACCATACCTATTTTAACTGTCTGCTTTGGATTTCTTAAAGCGTTCAGCATTTCAGTCCAATCGGTCAAATCAGCTTCACCGCATTCAAGACCAAGCTTTTTAATAACAACCTCATCCATTTTCTGCTCGTGGAGCATCATCGGCACTGCATAGAGAATGTCACAGTTATTATTTTCTATAACACATTCCTTGTCAACATTACAGAAAAGTGCAATTTTATTTTTAATATCATCAGTCAGCGGATGCTCTGTTCTGCAAACAATAATATCAGGATGAATACCGATTGAAAGCATTTCCTTAACAGAGTGCTGTGTTGGCTTTGATTTAAGCTCGTCGGAAGCAGCCAGATACGGCACAAGTGTAACGTGGATGAACAGACAGTTCTCTCTGCCCACATCGACCGAAAACTGACGGATTGCCTCTAAAAACGGCTGTGACTCAATGTCACCGACAGTACCGCCGATTTCAACAAAGCAGACATCTGCACCGCTGTCGGCATTTTTAGAAATATAGCGTTTAATCTCATTTGTAACGTGCGGGATAATCTGAATCGTTTGTCCGCCATAAACACCCTTACGCTCATCGCTGATAACCTTCCAATAAACTCTGCCGCTGGTGAGGTTTGAGTTTTGAGAAAGGCTTTCGTCAATAAATCTTTCATAGTGACCTAAGTCTAAATCGGTTTCAGCACCGTCATCGGTAACAAAAACCTCGCCGTGCTGAACAGGGTTCATGGTTCCCGGGTCAACATTAAGATAAGGGTCAAGCTTCTGCGCTGTCACCTTCAAGCCTCTTGCTTTAAGCAAACGACCCAAGGATGCGGCAGTAATGCCCTTGCCAAGACCTGAAACTACACCGCCTGTTATAAAAATGTACTTTGTGCTCATTTTGACCACACTCCCTATATATATTAAGGGGATTTAATCCTCTTTTTATCCTTTAACTGCTGTACAGGTAACTCTTACACCAAGCTTTTTAAGCAGGCTTTCATCAACGTGTGACAGCATAACGGAGGAATGCATTTCGCAGTTCTCCAGCTTCTGCAATTGCTCAAGAGCAAGCTTTGCATTCTTATCGCTCACTGCTGAAACTGAAAGTGCAATAAGCACCTCATCTGTATGCAATCTTGGGTTTTTATTGCCAAGGTGATTGGTTTTAAGCTCCTGTATCGGCTTAATAACCTCAGGCAATAAAAGTAAAACATCGTCAGCAATATTTGCAGAATGTTTCAGTGCATTGATAAGCACTGCCGATGCACAGCCTAAAAGTGATGAGGTTTTACCTGTAATCATTGTACCGTCATTCAGCTCCATTGCTGCTGCAGGCGCACCTGTTTGCTCAGCAAGCGCCTCAGCTGCCTTTGTGCAAAGCCTGTCATCAACGGACAAGCCTGCGTTATTCATAAGTAATTCTAACTTATAAATCTCGTCCTTTTTAGCACCGCCCTTTAAGGTGTTGCAGCAAGCGCTATAGTAACGTCTGATAATCTCCTGATTTGATGCTTCACGAACTGCTTCATCATCAAAAATGCAGTTGCCTGCCATATTGACACCCATATCGGTTGGTGATTTATAAGGGCATTTGGAATAAATCTTTTCAAAGGTTGCTTTAAGAACAGGGAAAATTTCAACGTCCCTGTTATAGTTAACCGTGGTTTCGCCGTAGGCTTCAAGATGCCAAGGGTCAATCATATTAACATCGTTAAGGTCAGCAGTTGCTGCCTCATAAGCAATATTAACAGGGTGATTCAATGCAATATTCCAGATTGGGAAGGTTTCAAACTTAGCATAGCCTGCCTTAATTCCCCTTTTATTTTCGTGGTAAAGCTGTGAAAGACAGGTTGCCATTTTTCCGCTGCCGGGACCGGGTGCTGTAATAACAACAAGCTCTCTTGTGGTTTCAATATAATCGTTTTTGCCGTAACCCTCGTCACTGACAATTTTGCTGATATTTGCAGGGTAACCATCAATAACATAGTGACGGTAGAAAGGAATACCAGCCTGCTCAAGCTTTCTTTCAAAAGCCTGCACCTTAGAGGTAGACACATACTTAGTCAGCACTACACTGCCAACCATAAGTCCCCTGCTTCTGAAAGCATCAATAAGTCTGAACAAATCCACATCATATGTAATGCCAAGGTCACCGCGGACTTTATTTTTTTCAATATCCTCAGCACTGATTACAACAACTATTTCTGCCTGATCCTTAAGCTGTAAAAGCATCTGCAGCTTGCTGTCAGGCTGAAAACCGGGCAAAACTCTTGATGCATGGTAATCGTCAAAAAGCTTGCCGCCGAATTCGAGATACAGCTTACCGCCGAACTCACTTATTCTCTCTTTAATCCTTTCGGACTGCATTTGTAAATACTTGTCATTATCAAAACCGATTTTAAACATAATTCCCTCTCACATCACAAAAATATATAAAGGCGACTACATAGAGGCAATTTACCCATATATAGTCCCCTTTGACTAATAAATACAAAAAACGGCTGCACTGCTGTACAACCGTCTGTACTTACATATTATACAGTAAAATATTTTTGAAATCAATACCTATGAAAAAATTTTTGCTAAAATAATAATTATTGATATAAATCGCAGAGTTCGGTGACCCTGGCACACTGAAAAGACGGACTGATGCGGGCATCAGTCCCTACGTAATGATTAAAATCAATAACACATTATTTTATTTATTTTTCTTTTTCCTGTTTCTCAGCACAATCATAAACACCATACCGACTAAGCCGCCGCCGGCATTCATCATCATATCTGTCATCGTATCAACCAAGCCAAGATAACCGTATTCATTATGATATTCAGAAAGGTCAAACATTGCAGTTTCAGCACCTTCCTTTGAAAGCTGAAGGTTTGTCCCGTGGAGGTAATCCATCAAAAATTCATAAAATTCCCAGCCCACAGCAATGGAAAGTGCAAACATAATTGAAAAAATTGCAGCAAGCGTTGCGGCGCACTGTCCTTTTTTTCTTTGGATAATCACTGCAAAATCGTAACCAAACACAGCACACACCAAGCCTGAAAAGGCATGCATCATATCGTCAAACCACGAAATTTTGTCAAACAGTCCAAAATATGAACCGATAACAATGCCCACAAAAATGATTGCGTTAAGCATTGTCTGACTCAGGGGCGGCACATCTTCAATAAAGCTGCCGTTGCCGAAAACCTGAAACATATCCCACAAATGCGTAAATATAAAACAAAATACACTTTCAAAGCCCATGACTAAATCGCCGTGAATAAAGGAATAAGCTGCACAGATAAGCATAGACAATCTGACAATCAGCCAGAAAATCAGCTGAGCCTTGGGTATTTTATCAATAGGATCTTTTTTTATTTTATAAGCCACAATAGCACCTCGAATATAAAATATGTATTATTTTAACATATATAGCAGAAATGTCAAACCATATTGTGAACAAACTGCTTGTCAATTATTAAATAAAGATAAACTATATTTAAAATAGTAGACAAAGGTATTTTAAATCTGTTATAATCAGCAACAGAAAATGAACATACCCGTGCAATGTGTTCAAGATATTCGGAGGCAAATCTATGACAGAATTTACCAGCAAATATGATGTTAAAAAGACCATGTATGAAAAATTTATGGACTCTGTTGCTGCAAGAGGTGACAAACCATGTTTTTACTACTACAACAACACAATCACCTGGAATCAGGCAGATGAAATGGTTAACTGTTGTGCCGCAGCACTGATTGCAAACGGTGTAAGAAAGGGTGACAGAGTTATTGTCTGTGCACCGAATATGCCACAGTGTATTACAGCAATTTATGCTATTAACAAAATCGGTGCAATTGCATCTATGCTTCACCCTCTCTCTGTAGCAAGTGAGGCTCAGTATGCTAAAAACCTTGTTGGTGCAAAATTTGCTTTTTGCTTTGATGTAAGTGAAAAAGCATTTGCCGGTATGAATGACTTAACACTTGTAAAATGTAAAACTGCACAGTATTTCCCAAAAACACCTTACGGTATGATTGCCAATATGCTCTATAAGAAAAAGATTAAGGGCAAAACTGCAAAGGCAACAGGTGTAAGAAAGCTGATTGAATGGACAGATTTTCTTGCAGAGGGTAAGGAATATCTCAAAAGCAATACAGTTGAGATTGAAACGGATTATAACGCAACCGCTGTTACAATGATGACAGGCGGCACAACAGGTAATCCCAAGGCAGTTATGCTTTCAAACTACAATATCAATAACCTTTCTTATGAGGTTTGGGATGTTGTTGATACTGTTATCGAAAAGAAGATTGACCCTGACAACGATGTTATGCTCACTGCACTTCCTGTTTTCCACGGCTTCGGCTTCGGTATGTGTATGCATTACTCAATTATTGTTGGTCAGGCTCAGTCACTGTTCCCACAGTTTGACGCTAAAATGTGCAGTGAGCTACTTTGTTGAATTTTTTGGAGTCAGCTCCTGTGAACGCTCCTTTCTTACCGGC
>CAYNGP010000016.1:0-30535 GCA_964396885.1 uncultured Bacteroides sp.
TGGCTTGTTATCTCGGTTTTGTTACCCAAGCTATATCTGCTAACTTTACACCACTTTTATTTTTGACATTCAAGAATACTTATGGTGTTGGACTCGAAAAGATTGCACTGATTCCATTGGTATTTTATTTAACACAATTACTGATTGACTTTGCAGCTACAAAATTCGTCGATAAAATAGGATACCGCACCTGCGTGGTATCATCGCAGGTGTTGTCCGCAGTGGGGCTGGTTTTAATGGCTATCCTGCCTGAACGGCTACCTACTCCATTTATGGGGATTCTGATTGCAGTAGTGCTTTATGCTATGGGCAGTGGTCTTGTTGAAGTATTAGTAAGCCCGATAGTTGAAGCCTGTCCTTTTGAAAATAAAGACGGTATGATGAGTTTGCTGCACTCTTTCTATTGTTGGGGTGCTGTAGCTGTTATTTTGGGATCGACACTCTTTTTTATGGTGTTTGGTGTAGAGAACTGGAAAATACTTACACTGATTTGGGCATTGGTGCCGTTATATAATGCATTCAATTTTATCTCCTGTCCTATTGAACGATTGGTTGAAGATGGAGAGCGTATGCCTACCGGTCAACTGCTTAGATTACCATTGTTTTGGTTATTGATATTGCTTATGATATGCTCCGGTGCATCCGAAGCTTCGATGGCTCAGTGGGCATCTGCCTTTACAGAATCAGCAATGGGTGTTTCTAAAACTATTGGTGATTTGGCGGGACCCTGCCTGTTTTCTGTGTTTATGGGCATATCACGAATGCTGTATGGAAAAATGAGCGAGAAGCTTGATTTAACCAAGACGATGTTGGTATGCGGTGTATTATGTGTGATATGCTATTTGATGGCTTCTCTGTCCTCTATACCGATTATCGGATTGGTAGGCTGTGCATTTTGCGGAGTTTCAGTTGGAATTATGTGGCCGGGAACTATCAGCATTTCTTCACAGAAGTGCCCGAGAGGCGGCACGGCTATGTTCGCATTTTTAGCTTTAGCAGGAGATTTAGGCGGTACTGTAAGTCCTGCAATGGTAGGCGGTATTTCAAATATATTTGGCGGTAATCTGAAGATAGGACTGTTTGTTGCTACTGCATTTCCGCTAATACTAATTCTCGGTTTGGTTGTTCTTAATCAAAAGTTCGGCAGATTATCAAAATAAGGAAAGCATTAGGGCACCTTCCTTTTGGAGGGTGCCCTAAATGATACCTTTTACTCTTTGATGTAAGCTAATACTAAACTTTCCGTATTCCATTTGTTAGTCATAAAATGTTGAATCAGTTTTCATACATATCAACACAGACAATTTTAACAATATCACCATTCTTTTCCTTTATACCTACAGAGGTTTTGGTGATGCTTTTGTTGTTAATAATAAATATTCCTTTCATCAATACATACTCATCATTTTCAAATAAGTCCTCAATATAAATCAGTTCATCTTCAGTACAAAACATAATACTGTTCTCCTATTCTATTATGATTTTAACGTGATAAATTCAACAATTGTTGAACCATAAACCAATTCAATTAAGGTACGTAAATTTCAATTCATTATAGATTTTCACTGCTTTTAAAAATTTCAGCAAAATCAGCGAAAAGCTTATCTTTATCAGCATCACAGTTGTTTACGTAATTAATAAATGATGACAGTGAACAGCAATATTTTCCGTGTTCCAGATCAGAATATGAGCGAAGTGATATGTTTAGATTTTCTGCCATTTCTTCCTGCGATAATCCAAGCTCAGCCCTTTTGCAGGCAAACTCATTTTTAAAATAGTTTTTCAAACTTTCAGTTGCACTCATTTTGTTCACCTCACCAATGGGCTAACAAAATTTTACAATTTTTTCATATCGTGTTCTATGATGTGCAGGTCATATTGTTGATATATTTATGATATAAAATTTAATTAATAATAAAAAATAAAGCTAAGATTTATAATTCAAGCATTGTAAAAGAGATTTTTATAATATTGTCTTAGGATGTACTGTATGATATAATTTGTATTGAACTGATAAAATAAAATTTGGTGATTATATGAATTATTTACAACTTGAATCAGAACGATTGTTATTTAGAAAATACCACGATAAGGATTATTCTGTTTTTTATGATATGCTGAGCAATCCTGAAAATATTAAATATCGCTCCGGTGAGCCTAAAAATGCGAAAGAAGTTCGTGGCTATCTTAATTGGGGCATTCAATGTGCAGAGCAAAGTCCGTGTATAAATTTTAGATATGCTGTTGTTTTGAAAGAAACAGGAGAAACGATTGGCTCTTGTGAGCTGGCATTTACAGACAAAGATCCTGCAGAGCTTGCGTGGGAATTGCATCGCAAGTATTGGCGAAGGAGCTATGGAACCGAAATAGGAAAAACGCTTTTAGAGTTGGGATTTGATAAATTAGGTTTAAGAAGAATTGTTGCAGATTGCAATACCTTGAATAAAGGCTCGTATGGAATAATGGAAAAAATAGGTATGCGCCGTGAAGCGCATTATGTAAAATGTTATCGTGGCAATAGTGTATTGAATCATAAGTGGTGTGATAAATATCTATATGCCATTTTACGTGAAGAATGGTTAGAAAAAACGAAATAGTTTCATTTATATAATAAAAAACGTCACTGAGTTCAGTGACGTTTTTTTGTTATATATTATTTTATTCTTCACCGTTCCAGCAGTATGTGCAAAGCTTGTCTGCTCCGATTCCTACTGCCTCAATCATATCATCAAGTCTGTGATATTTCAGTGATGTGAAATGCAGCTTTTCACAAATTTTATCAACCATATTCTGATATTTTTCACTGTCAGGATCGGTGTATTCCTTAAGTGTTTCGTCAGTTACATTGTCACCCTCAAGCTCATTGATTACTCTGCGTGTAATTAATTCCATTTCACTGGTTGAGCGTGAGAAATTCAGATATTTACAGCCATAAAGCAGTGGTGGGCAGGCAGGACGAATATGTACTTCTTTTGCACCGCTGTCATATAAAAATTCAGTGGTTTCTCTAAGCTGTGTTCCGCGAACGATTGAGTCATCGATAAGAAGAAGGCTCTTGCCCTCAATTAAATCGTGGATAGGGATTAATTTCATTTTTGCAATCAGATTTCTTTTGCTCTGATTTGTTGGCATAAATGAACGAGGCCAGGTTGGTGTGTATTTAACAAAAGGTCTTGAAAAAGGAATTCCGGACTCATTTGAATAACCAACAGCGTGTGCAATACCACTGTCAGGTACACCTGCAACAATATCAGGCTGTGCGTCATCTCTTTTAGCAAGAGCCTGTCCGCAATTGTAACGCATTTTCTCAACACTGATGCCTTCATATGATGAACTTGGGTAGCCGTAGTAAATCCACAGGAAGGTGCAGATTTTCATTTTATCGCCGGCAGGAACTAAGGTCTTTACCTCATTCTCAGTCATAACAACAACCTCGCCGGGACCAAGCTCCTTGTAATCGGTGTAGCCAAGGTTAAGATAAGCAAAATTTTCAAAGCTTGCACAGAAGCCTTCCGCCTTTTTGCCGATAATGATAGGTGTTCTGCCCATTTTATCCCTTGCACAGTAAACGCCCTTTGGAGTTAAAATCAGCATACTCATTGAACCATCAATAATTTCCTGTGCATACCTGATACCGTCAATAAAGTTTTCCTTCTGGTTAATGATAGCGGCAACAAGCTCTGTTGGGTTGATGTCACCGTTTTGCATTTCAAAAAAGTGGGTGTTTGTTTTAACGATTTGATCAACTATTTCATCCGCATTGTTGATTTTACCCACGGTTGTGATAGCAAATGTTCCGTGATGAGAGCGTACTAAAATCGGCTGAGCCTCAAAATCGGATATACAGCCAATACCATAGTTGCCCTTCATTTCGTTTGATTCTTTAGTGAATTTTGTTCTAAATGGTGCGTTTTCAATGTTGTGAATCGCTTTGTCAAAGCCATTTTCAGCACTGTAAACAGCCATACCGGCACGCCTTGTACCAAGGTGTGAGTGATAGTCTGTGCCGTAAAACAGGTCAAAAACGCAGTCTTCTTTAGATGCAGTAGCAAAAAATCCTCCCATAGCTGTTCCTCTCAAAAAATTAGTTTGCGAAAGTATTATAGCAGATAGACTACATATTGACAATAGGAAATTATTAAAAAAAGCAGTGTTTAGCTGAGGTGCCGCAACGAAGTATTGGTTTCTCGTGGAAATTGCCTGCAATATAGCTAAAAAGCCTCGCAAGACGCAAGTCTTGCTGCGTTTTTAAACTATATTACAGACTAATTTCTGTCACTACGAAACTGCAAAGCACTTAAAATCACTAGATTTTTAGATAAAATAAGGCACAAAATCCCCACAAGGCTTGACGCCTTATGGGGATTTTTAATGCAATTATAGCTGAAAAGATAGTGATTTTAAGCAACACTGCGTTACGGAACCTCAGCTTTACACACTGCTTTTTTGTTGAATTTATTAATAAATTCCTTGTTCCATCATTGCTTCGGCTACCTTTTCAAAGCCTGCAATGTTTGCACCTGCAACAAGATTGTAGCTAAGTCCGTATTTTTCAGCAGCAGCAACTGAGTTGTTGTGTATATTAATCATTGCTGTGTGCAGCTTTTTGTCAACCTCCTCGGCTGTCCAGGAAAGGCGCTGGCTGTTCTGACTCATTTCAAGACCGGATACACAAACGCCACCTGCATTAACCGCCTTTGATGGTGCAACAATTATACCATCAGTATCCATAAACAGGTTAAGTGCTTCTTCTGTTGTTGGCATATTAGCAACCTCAATGTAATATTTTGTACCATTGGCAATAATTTGCTTTGCCTCTGTTATGCCGATTTCATTTTGTGTTGCACAGGGCATTGCAACATCAACCTTAACACCCCAGGGCTTTTGTCCCTTATAGAACGGAACACCGAATTTGTCTGCATAGTCCTCGCAGCGATCTCTGCCTGATGCTCTCATTTCAAGCAAATAGTTGATTTTTTCCTCGGTAATAATGCCATCCTTATCATAGATATATCCGTCAGGTCCTGAAATGGTAACAGGAATACCACCAAGCTCTGCAATCTTTTTGCAGGCACCCCAAGCAACATTACCAAAGCCTGAAATACCAAAGGTTTTACCCTTGATACTGTCATTTTCGTGCTTAAATACCTCACAGGTATAGTATACAGCACCATAGCCGGTTGCCTCCGGTCTGATTAACGATCCGCCATAGGATAAACCTTTTCCGGTGATAACACCATTTTCAAAGGTATCAGATATTCTTTTGTACTGTCCGAATAAAAATCCGATTTCTCTTGAACCTACACCAATGTCACCTGCAGGAACGTCAACATTAGGTCCGATATGCCTGTAAAGCTCTGTCATAAATGCCTGACAGAAACGCATAATTTCACCCTTGCTTCTGCCCCTTGGGTCAAAGTCAGAGCCGCCCTTTGCTCCGCCCATAGGCAGTCCTGTCAGTGAATTTTTAAAGGTTTGCTCAAATCCGAGAAAGTACATTATTGATGAGTTTACACTGGGATGAAAACGAAGTCCGCCTTTGTATGGACCTATGCTTGAGTTAAACTGCACTCTGTATCCGCGGTTAATCTGTGTTTTTCCTGCATCATCAACCCATGCAATTCTAAATGTGATTAATCTGTCAGGCTCAGCCATTCGTGTTAACAAATCATCCTCAACATATTCAGGATGCTGTTCAATCACTTTTTCAAGGGAGCGAAAAACCTCTTTAACACACTGGATGTATTCCGGCTTTGCATTGTCCCTGCGTTCCACTGTTTTGATTACATTTTCGATGTACTCGTTCATTTTTACCTAAACCTTTCTGTTTGTGTTTTATAACAGTTTTATTATAACATATTCATAGAAATATTCAACAATTACATAAAATAATGTTATAATTGCACAAAAATCCCGCTGTGAAACAGCGGGATAATTCTTATAATTTGTGTTATTTAACAATTCCTGTTGCCTGAAGCAGGAGTATGAACAGCATAATAGGTGCAATGAATTTAATCATAACAATATAGATTGTCTTTCTGCCGAACTTTTCACCGTTTTTTGTAACCTCATCAATGATGGTTTTTGGTTTAGCAATCCAACCGATAAGAATACAGGTTAACAGTGCAAGTAATGGCATAAAGATGTTATTGCTGAGATAATCAAAAATATCAAGTATCTGACCTACAGTACCATTAGGCAGATTCACTTCAAAGTAGAATTTATTATAACCAAGGCAAACAATTGTGCCGAATACCAGTGCATAGATAAGAACAATCACGGTGCTTTTGTTTCTTGAAAGGTGAAATCTGTCCATAATACTTGATACGATTGGTTCCATAATGGATACAGAGGATGTGATTGCCGCAAAAAGTACCATAAGGAAGAACAGCGTACCTATTACAGTACCGATGCTGCCCATGTTTTCAAATACCTTAGGCAGTGAAACAAACATAAGTCCGGGACCTGCAGACATACCTTCTTTTCCCATAAATACAAATACAGACGGAACGATCATCATACCTGCAAGAAGAGCCACAGCCGTGTCAAATATTTCTATCTGATTAATTGATTTCATCAGGTTCGTGTCATCACTTACATATGAACCATACGCAACCATAATGCCCATTGCCACACTGATTGAGAAGAATAACTGACCCATAGCATCCATAAGTGTGATAAAGAAATCTTTAATTGTCAGATTTTCAAAGTTTGGTACTAAGTAAATTTTTAAGCCGTCCAATCCAGTTCTTGTAATGCCTTCATCAGTTGTGTGACCTAATGTTAAGGAATAAATGGAGATACCTATAACCAGAACAAGCAGTATCGGCATAAGTATTTTACTCAGTTTTTCGATTCCCTTATTTACACCGCCGATGATGACGATGGTTGTAATCAATAAAAATACAACCATAAGTGCAAGAGGGGATATGGTGTCTGTAATAAAGCCTGTAAAATAATTGTCTGCAGAAGCCTTTACACCGTCACCTGTAATGAATGTAATAAAGTATTTGATTACCCAGCCGCCGATTGTACAGTAGTATGGTAAAATCATAACAGGAACTAACGTTGCAAGTGTGCCGATAAAACCAAATTTTTTGTTGATAAGCTTGTACGCGGTAAGCGGGCTTTGTTTTGTTTTTCTGCCTATGGCAATTTCTGTTGTCAGCAATGTGAAACCAAAAGTCAGAGCCAGAATAATATAGATTAAAATGAATAATCCGCCGTTATCTTTAGCCGCTAAATAGGGAAATCGCCAAATGTTTCCAAGACCTACAGCACTGCCTGCCGCGGCTAAAATAAAGCCCAGTGAGCCGCTGAAGCTGCTTCTTTTACTTGTTTCCATATACCCTCCAAATTTTAGTATTTTATGTGTTCATTATAGATGATGCTATATTTCTTTGCAAGCTATCCATTTACAGTGGTAAATCATTAAAGGCTTTGGGATGTAAGCACATAGACAAAAAATAATTTTTTGTTTATTATTTGTGTTGCATAAAACTCTAAAATAATATATAATATATGCTACTATTAATATAGCTAAAAAGTTTTATATAAGATCAATATTTAATATAAGTTATGAAAATGGGAGAATTTATGACATCGGTAGAAGAATTAAAGAATCTGGAAATTGAATTTCCGCATGAGAGTGATATAAAAGGATATTGTAGCTTTTACAATCGTGTAGTTAAAAGAATTATTGATTTTATTTTAGCTTTGTTACTTACAATTGTTCTTTTTCCACTGTTATTGATTATCAGTGTTTTGATAATGGCAGATGATGGAATGCCTGTGTTTTATCGTGCTGAACGCGGAGGTTATAAAAATAAAAAATTCAGAATTTTCAAATTTCGTACTATGGTAAAAAATGCTGATAAAATCGGCGGTGGCACAACAGCATTGAATGACAATAGAATTACTAAAGTTGGTAATTTTTTGCGTAAAACCAAACTTGATGAGTTTGCAAATCTTTTCAATATTCTTCGTGGTGAAATGAGTTTTATCGGTCCTCGTCCTGAATTGCTTCAATATACGAATCAATACGAGGGTGTTGAAGAATACATATTTGAGGTTAGACCGGGTATTACCGATTTCAGTTCAGATGTTTTTATTAATCTTGATGAACTTGTAGGTGGAGATAATGCAGATGAGATGTATGAAAAATATGTTCTCAAAAACAAAAATGCACTTCGTGTAAAATATGCTGCAGAGGTTTCATTTTCTACTGATTTTAAAATATTTTTTAAAACAGTGTTTGATGTAATGGAAAAGGCATTTGGTTTTGTTTTTAAGAAAGAGCACAGAGGTTAATTATGGAATATGTTACAATTAAAAATTCTGATTTAAAGGTTTCACGTATTTGCATGGGCGGTTGCCCGATGGGCGGATACGGTTGGGGTAATGTTCAGGAGCAGGAGCTTATTGATGCAGTTAATACCGCTATTGATAATGGCATTAATTTTTTTGATACAGCTGAAACGTATGGACTCGGACAATCTGAAATTACACTTTCCAAAGCACTGGGCAGCAGACGTTCAGATGTTGTTATTTCAGATAAATTTGGTGTTCATGCTAAAAAAGGACAACCAACATTTTATGATAATAGCAGAGATTATATTATTGAAGCATGTGAGGGTTCTTTAAAAAGACTTAACACCGATTACATTGATATTTATACAATCCATTACAGGGATGGAAAAACACCTCTTGATGAAGTTGTTGATACTCTTGAATATCTGCAGAAGCAAGGTAAAATCAGATATTTCGGTTTATCGAATATTTATGAGCAGGATAAGGCAGAGCTTGCCGAATTGAAGAATAAATTTGTAAGCTTTCAGGACGAGTATTCATTAGCCTGCAGAAAGAATGAACGTGATATTTTTGACTATAGTAATCATTTTAATTTTACTCCTCTGACATGGGGAAGTTTGGGTCAGGGTATTCTTACCGGTAAATACAATATTCAGAATACAAATTTCGGTGCAGATGACAGACGTTCAAGAGATATTTATGTTAATTTTCATGGAGAAAAATTAAAGAAGAATCTTGAAATTGTTGATGTTATGCGTAAAATTGCAGAAAATCACAATACCTCTGTAGCATCAGTGGCTATCAGATTTATTCTTGATTATATTCAGGATTCAGTGGTTTTGGCAGGGGCTAAGCGACCTGCTCAGATTCTTGACAATACAAAAGCAATTGGCTGGAGCCTAACCGAAGAAGAAATTAAACAATTAGATGAAATTTCAAAATAACGGAAAATGGAGTGAGAACAGATATGAACAGTGAACAATTAGCATGGAAAATAAGAAGGCATGGTATTGAAATGACACATGTGTCAGGCGGATCCCATATCGGTGCAGTTATGTCAGTTGCTGATATAGTGGCAGTGCTCTATGCAGATGTTATGACATATGATTTTGAAAATCCTAAAATGGATAATAGGGATAGATTTATTCTAAGCAAGGGTCATGCAGGTGCATCCATTTATGCAGCACTTGCCGAAACAGGTTTTTTTGATGTTAAGGAATTGAAAACACATTATGCTAACGGCAGTCGTCTTTCCGGTCATGTTTCACACCATCTTCCCGGTATTGATTTTTCAACAGGTTCGTTAGGACATGGTTTATCTGCAGGTGTCGGTATGGCATATGCCTTAAAAAAAGACGGAAAAAGTCCCAAGGTCTATGTTGTGCTTGGTGATGGCGAATGTGATGAAGGCTCTGTTTGGGAAGCAGCCTTGTTTGCTAATCATTTTCGTCTTAACAATATTGTTGCAGTTGTTGACCATAATCATATGCAGAGTCTTGATTTCAATGAAAATACCTTGGAGATTGAAGATTTCGGTTCTAAGTGGAGAGCTTTTGGTTGGAATGTTATCGAAATAGATGGAAATAATCATGCCGAGTTAAAAGCTGCATTCCAAAAAGCCAATGACAATTCGATGAATGAAATGCATAAACCAACAGTAATCATTGCAAATACCATTAAAGGCTGCGGTGTATCATTTATGCAGAATGACATACTTTGGCATTACAGATTCCCTCATGATGGTTGGGAATATGATTGTGCCGTTCATGAACTTCACCAGAATAAACCTGATGGTGTTGAAGATCCGTATACACCGAATGGTATTGAAAATCCGGTTATGCCGTGTGAAAATGATGATATATGTAATGATCATACGTTTTCATATACATGGAATACAGCGTATCCTGAAAAGATGCGCAGAGTAGCCGCAGAACCCGGTAGAGGCGGCAGAGAAAAATTACTGTAAGGAGATTGCCAAAATGAGAGATACATTTGTAAAAACATTAATTGAACTTGCAAAAGAAAATAGTAATATTGAGCTTGTTACAGGTGATTTGGGTTTTGGCGTATTAAAGCCATATTGGGAGCAGGTGCCGAATCAGTTTACAAATGCCGGTATTGCTGAGCAGAATATGACAACTGTTGCAGCAGGCATGGCTCTTGAAGGAAAAACAGTATTTACATATTCAATTGGCAATTTTCCTACTCTTCGCTGTTTGGAACAAATCCGAAACGATTGTGCATATCATAATGCAAATGTGAAAATAGTCTGTGTTGGCGGTGGATTTGTATATGGTTCACTTGGTATGAGTCACCATGCAACAGAGGATATTGCTGTTATGCGTGCACTTCCTGATGTTGTTGTAATGGCACCGGGTGATTTGGTTGAGGCTGTTGAAGCTACAAAAGCAATTGCAGATTATCCGGGCACTTGTTATTTAAGGCTTGGAAGAGGCGGAGAAAAGAGAATTCATGATCACATTGAAAATTTCCAAATCGGTAAAGCAATAAAGGTTAAAGATGGTTCAAAAATTGCAATTTTTTCAACAGGTGCTATTTTTGAAGAGGTTCAGGGTGCTTGTGATATGCTTCAGGAGCATGGTATAAATCCAACGGTTTATACCTTCCCCACAGTTAAACCGATTGACAAAGATGTTATTAAAGAATGTGCAGAAAAATATGAATGGATAGTTACCTGCGAAGAACATAATATTTCCGGAGGGTTCGGCAGTGCAGTTGCTGAGGTTATGGCGGAAATGAAATGCAGGAATGCTGCACTTCTTCGCATAGGCCTTAATGACATTTATGCAACTAAGGTCGGAAATCAAAAGTATCTTCGTGATGAATACGGTATGTCTGCAAATAAAATTACAGAAAGAATTATGGAAGAAATAAGCAATGAAAATATTGATTTTAGCTAATCACTATAACACTTTAAGAATATTCAGAAGAGAGTTATTACAGAAATTATCCGGTAATGGTTATGAGCTTGTTGTTTCTTTGCCGCCTACAGATGACGAAAATGTGGAAATTATTGAATCATATGGATGCAGGGTAATCATTGAACCGGAGATGGAGCGAAGAGGAAATAATCCTGTAAAGGATTTAGCTCTGCTGAAAAACTATATAAAATTAATAAAAAAGGAAAAGCCTGACAAAGTTATTACATATACAATCAAGTGTAATATTTATGGAGCAGAAGCGTGTAAAATTTGTAAAGTTCCATGTTATTGTAATGTTACAGGTCTTGGTTCAACATTTCAGGTTGAGAATTTTACAAAGAAAATGGTTTCTGCAATGTATAAATTCTCAATGAATAAGGCGAAAAAGATTTTTTTTGAAAATGTCGGCAATAGGGATACTCTTGTAAATTCAGGTATTGTTAGATTAGATCAAACGGTGGTTTTACCTGGTGCAGGAGTAAATGTTGAAGAGTTTTCACTTGTTGATTATCCTTCTGACGAAGATGGTATTAAATTTATTTTTGTCGGAAGAATTATGGCTGAAAAGGGTGTAGATGAGCTTTTTTATGCAATTAAAAAGCTGAATGATGAGGGTTATACAAATGTTTCATTTGATTTTATCGGATGGTATGAGGATGACTATGTAGGTTTGGTTAATGAATTGCAGGAGCAGGGTTTAATAAATTTCTATGGCTTTCAGCCAAACGTTAAACCGTATGTGGAAAAAGCACATTGTGTTATTCATCCAAGCTGGCATGAGGGCATGTCTAATACTCTTCTTGAAGGCGCAGCTATGGGAAAGCCGCTTATTACAAGTAATATCCATGGTTGTCTTGAAGCTGTGGAAGAAGGCGTAACAGGTTATCTTTCAGAAGTAAAAAATGGTGACAGTCTGTTTAATACGATAGAAAAGTTTATTAATCTTTCATATGATGAAAAGAAAAAAATGGGGCTTTCAGGCAGAAAACGTATGGAAGAAATATTTGAGAAAAATTTAGTAGTCAATCAGACAATTAAAGAATTAATATAGTGGAGAAAAGAATGTTTAAAATTTCTGTTTTAATGGGTATATATAATTGTTCAGATACTTTACCCCGAGCACTTGACAGCCTTTTATCACAAACATATGAGAGTTGGAAATGCATTTTGTGTGACGATGGTTCAAAAGATAATACGTATCAGGTAGCTAAAAGTTATGTTGACAAATATCCCGGAAAATTTGTGCTTATAAAGAATGATACAAATCAAGGTTTAAATATAACACTTAATAATTGCTTGGCACTTTCAGATACTGAATATGTTGCCAGAATGGATGGTGATGATATTTCACTTCCAACAAGATTTGAAAAGGAAATTAATTTTCTTGAAGAGCATAGGGAATATGATATTGTAAGCACACCTATGATTCAGTTTGATGAAAAAGGGGATTTCAGAATCGGAACAGCTATCGAAAAACCGACTAATCAAAATGTTGTTTGTGGCAGTGCAATCTGCCATGCCCCCTGTATGATTAGAACAAAGGCAATAAAAGCTGTTAATGGTTACAGCGTTGGCGATGATGTTTTAAGAGTCGAAGATGTTGATTTGTGGATTAAACTGTATGCCAACGGTTCAAAATGCTACAATTTACAGGAGCCTTTATATAAAATGCAGGATGATCGCAATGCTGCTAATCGTAGAAAATTCAAATACAGAGTTAATTCTACGAGGGTCAGATTAAAGGGGTGTAAATTAATGCATTTAAGTCCTGCTTGTTATATAAAGGTTTTAAGACCGATTATTATTGGATTGCTTCCTAAACCTTTATATGATTTTTTACACAGAAAGAAACTATCTTAATTTATATCGGAGTTATTTATGCGTGAATTAATACCAACATTAATTATATGTTGTGCTTTAGCATGGTTTAGCCATTTATTTTCTGTTCGTGATGAATTTGGAAAATATGTTAAAAGAGAAAAGTTTTTGTATATTGTAATGATTATCGTTATGGCTTGTTTTATAGGTCTTAGAACGCAGTACAATGATACGGGAGCATATATTTGGAATTTCCAGACAAAAATTGAAAATCCAATACCTTTTTTTGATTATTTAGCACAAGTCGATTGGAAGCCAGGCAATAATCCATTATTTGCAATTGTAAATAATACCTTAGCATTAATGCATTTTTCAGTACAATCCATGATGATGTTTTATGCTTTCGTTACTATGATCCCTATTTTATGGTTTATTGATAAGTATTCCTCTAATATTGCATTTTCAATATATTTAGTTTTTGTGTTGGAATTACTGACGTTTTCCTGTGCGGCGGTTAAGCAGTGTGTTGCAATTAGTATAGGTTTAATCGGTATTGACCGATTTTTAAATAAAAAATATTTTAGATTTATAATTTATATACTCATTGCAATGATGTTTCACCCATATATTTTGCTGTTTTTTTTGGCTCCGTTACTTACATTCAAACCGTGGACAAAAAAAACATATTGGTTGCTCTTATTATCAATTGTTATCGGATTATCACTAAAGACTTTGATTACAAATGTTACAGTATTTACTATGCTGTTCGGTGATGAGTATAATATTGAAGATTTGTTGTCGGGTAAAGGTATTGACATATTCCGATTTGCAGTTGCTGTTGTGCCGTTGGTTTTATCGTTTATTGTAAAAAATAATATTCCTGATTCAGATTATGATAAAACGCAATGCCTATTAATGAATTTTTGTATGGTGTTTGTAGGTATAATGTTCGTGTCATTATTTGGTACAGCATATTTCTTCAGTCGAGTGGCGTACTATTTCCTTGTATTTCCTATAATTGTACTTCCTTGGCTATTGAATTATTTTGATCCTAAATATAAATCCTTGGTGATTTTTGCTGCTGTAATACTGTATTTTGCTTATTTTTATTATGGTTACGGTATGTCAAACTTTTTCGATGAGCACTTTGAACGAATAACAATAAAAGAATTCATTCATAATGATTTGGGGTTATTATAATGATTAAAATTCTGTTTTTAATACACGATTTAGGTTATGGCGGAGCAGAAAAGGTTCTTGTAAATCTGGCTAATAATCTTGATAAAAGTAAATATGATGTTACAATTCAAACATTGTTTGATATTGGTGTGAACAAGAAATTTTTAAATAAGGATGTTCATTATATCGGTGGATGGAAATATTATTTCCCAAAGCATACGAAAATAATGTCTTATATTTCCCCGAAACTATTGTGTAAAAAAGTAATTAAAAATGATTATGATATAGTTGTGTCATTCTTGGAAGGTCCCTGTTCACGAATTCTTTCGGCATATAACGGCAAAAAAGTAGCCTGGATTCACATTGAACACACCGGTGTAAAATCACTTGTTTCTTCTTTTAAGTCATTTGAGGAAATGCAAAGCTGTTATAATAAGTTTAATGAAATAATTTGTGTAGCAGAAACTGTTAAAACCAACTTTGAAGAATTAACAAAGATTCAAAAAAGCTGTAAAGTTCTTTATAACGTTAATCAAACAGATTTGATATGTGAACGATCCAAAGAAAAGCAAAATACTATTATTTCATACAGCGATGTAATTAATATTATATCTGTTGGAAGATTGATAATTGAGCATAAAGGTTTTGAGCGTCTTATTTCAATACATAAAAGATTGCTTGAAGCGGGTGTAAAAAATAGGGTATACATTTTAGGCGAGGGACCTGATAGAGATAGACTGCAAAAACAAATTGATGCATTAAAGCTTTCTGATACTTGTAAGCTTCTCGGTTTTGATGAAAATCCGTATAAATACGTTAGCGATGCCGATTTGTTTGTTTGTTCATCATATAAAGAAGGCTTCAGTACTGCCGTAACGGAAGCCCTTGTTTTAGGTGTTCCTGTAGTTAGTACAAAAGTCAGCGGTGCACAGGAATTGCTTGGCACGAATGATGAATTTGGTATTATAACGGAAAATAATGAAGATGCACTTTATGAAGGTGTTTATAGAATGTTGACGGAAGACGGCTTGCTTGAGCATTATAAAAAACAAGCCGAACTTCGCGGAAAGAAATTTAGTGTAGAAAAAACGACAAAAGCAGTTGAAGAATTGATTGATGGACTGCATAGATAAATATATAATGAATAGAGGACTAATATTGAAACAAATGAAAAAAATATCAGTTGTTGTACCAATTTATAATATGGAACAATATTTATCCAGATGTGTTGATTCATTATTGAATCAGACTTTGGATAAGGCACTTTATGAAATTATATTAGTTGATGATGGTTCCACAGATTCAAGTGGCAAAATATGTGATAATTATGCAGAGAATTTTCCTGATTTAATAAGAGCGGTTCATAAGAGCAACGGCGGAC
Source organism: uncultured Bacteroides sp. (assembly GCA_964396885.1). GTDB lineage: Bacteria > Bacillota > Clostridia > Oscillospirales > Acutalibacteraceae > Eubacterium_R. The sequence goes on from CAYNGP010000016.1 coordinate 15,631, forward strand.
TGCCTTCAGCCAGAAATTTTGGTATTGATAATGCCGCTGGGGATTATATTATTTTTCCGGATCCTGATGATTGGGTTGAATCGAATTATTTGGAATTCTTTTTTGAAACTCAAATGGAGTATGAGGATTGTTTAATTTGTTCCGGATATTGTATAGATTATGATGAAAAAACAATATCAGTTAAATCTGATGATGCCCCTATTAAAATGAGTGGTTTAAAAAGTAAAAATTCCTTAATGAGAAGTCCGTGTGTTAAAGGCTTTGCTTGGAATAAGTTATATCATATGGATATTATAAGAAAAAACAACTTATATTTTCTTGATGACACAGGAGCAACTGAAGATTTAGATTTTGCTTATCGATATCTTCAGTATAATGATAATATTTTTTACTCTCCGAATGAAAGCGTTTATCATTATTATCAAAGAGAAGGTGCAGCAACACGAAGTGGTTATTCCAATCATAAAGTAAATACAATAAATACTTTTGTCAGAATAATAAATAGTGAAAAAAATAGTATTGTTGAAAAAGCTGCAAGAGAAGAATTATGCAATGAAATTATTAATTTAATTGTTATGTATTTTAATGATTCAATTTGTAATCCTTCTTCTTTAAATAAGATGAAATCTCTTTTGCGTAAAAATATAAAGTATTATCTTCTTGGAGATTATTATAGCACCGTAAGAAAGCTGCAGGCGGTTATTGCCTGCATATCACCGAAATTATTTTATATTATAAAATCAAAAATATGGAGGAATAATAATTAGAATGTTAGCAGCTGTAATCGTAACATTTAATCGTAAAGAATTACTTTGTGAAAATATTGATATGCTTCTAAGACAAACCCGTAGGTTTGATAAAATTTTTATTATTGATAATTGCTCTACAGATGGAACATATGAATATCTTTGTGAAAAGAATTATCTTGATGGTGAACTGTTTGAATATATTAAGACTGCGTCGAATATAGGTGGTGCCGGTGGTTTTTATACCGGCGTAAAGGCTGCTTATGATTTCGGTGCAGATTGGATTGTATTAATGGACGATGATGGTAAAGCTGCAGATGAAAATACTTTTGCTGAATTAATGAATAGAGCAGAGCAGCTTTATGATAAAGGATACGGAGATAAAAAGTTGTTCATTAATTCATTAGTGCAGAAAGATGATTTATTGTCTTTTAAAATTGATAATATGTATACTGTAGAAGAGGCTCTGAAGGCGGCACAGGATGGAATAATAGAAAATGCTGCAAATCCATTTAATGGAACAGCGGTTACAAAAGAATTGGTTAAGGCAATTGGTTTCCCTAATAAAGATTTCTTCATTAAGGGGGATGAGGTCGATTTCAAACATAGATCCTTAGATTCAGGTGCTTATGTTGCCACAGTTACCAATTCACGATATATTCATCCTCGTCCTGAAACATTTGAAAAAAAGGTCTTAGGTAAAAAGGTTCCGTTTTATGTTGAGGCTCCATGGAAAGAGTATTATGCAGCAAGGAATTTTACATATATGTATAAGCAAAAAAAGCTTTATAAAGCCATCGCATTTGAATTGATTTTTGTAAAATTGCTTGCAATTCGTTCTATGGATTGTGATAAACTAGCAACAATAAAGATGTTGTTTAAAGGTGTAAAAGATGGCTGGAAAGGAAATCTTGGACCAACAGTAAAACCATAAAAATTTTCAGAATAAGGTTAAGATATGGATAAAATAACAATGAAAAAGCAAAGAGAGTATGGTCTGGATTTACTGAAAGTATTAGCTTGTTTTCTGATTGTTGCAATACATACAATTGATTGTAGTTTGGGTGTTGCAAATAGAATTATTCAGTTATTTACTGTATTTGCGATTCCGATATTTTTTTGATAAACGGATATTTAATGTTTTCAAAAGAAATAACATATAAATATGCTTTTAAAAGAGTTGGAAAAATCTTACTAATCGCATTTTTATGGGAAATATTATTTACAATATTTAATTTTGTAATGACCAGAGAAATCAGAAATTTTGTAAAAAGCTTTCTGCTTGATTTTATTCAGAAAGGAACGTTTTTTCAGTTTTGTTTTTTTGGTTCATTAATTATTATATATTTGTTAATGCCTTTGCTTTGCAAGTTGCTGAATTGTAACGAAAAAGCTTATATTGTATTGACCATGCTATTTGGGGTAGCAAGTGTTATAATTGATTTGGCACAATTTATTGTTAAGGTTCAATTTTACGCCGGCTTAATTCAAACTTTTAGGCTATGGATGTGGTTATTCTACTTTATGGCCGGTGGATATGTGCATTATAAATCTAAAAATATTGAAGCTGTATTTGCAAAGAAAAAAGCATTGATGATTTCCGGAACAGTAATATCAGTTTTGCTATCTTTTGCTTGGATGTGGACAGGCCGCCAAGTGGCATTTGGAAAATTAGATGTGGCAGGCTTTTATGGTTCGCTTCCGGTAATTACTTCTGTTGTCTTAATTTTTATTTGCGTTAAATATTCAAAAATTAATCAAAAGAAAAACAAGATAATCAATATTATTTCACCAACAATTATGGGTATTTATATTGTTCATACTTTTATTTTGGAATATTGCGTGCATTTTGTACCTGGTTTTAAAGGTGGCTATTGGTGGATGAATATTGCATTTTGGATTGTCACAACTGTAATTAGTTTTATTGTAGGGTTTGTTATTCATAAAATTCCGTATGTTAGAGAATTGGAAAGAATTTAAGGAATAAGTTATATGGTTTCAGTAGTTATACCGGTTTATAATTCAGAGAAAAGCATTGAAAGATGTGCGAATAGTGTTTTAAATCAAGATTATCAGGATTTAGAATTAATACTTGTTAATGATGGTTCAAAAGACAATTCAGGCAGCATGTGTGATCATATTGCTGAACTTGATTCCAGAGTTGTTGTTATTCATAAAGAAAACGGCGGAGTTTCAAGTGCCAGAAATCTAGGAATTGAAAATTCAAAAGGTGATTTTATAACTTTTGTTGATGCGGATGATGAGCTTGTACCAAATGCTATAACTACTGCTCTTCATTACATAAACAAATACAATGCAGATGTTGTTACATATGGCTGGAATATTGTAGGCAAGGATGAGCAGAGCGTTTGTGAGGAATTTGAAGTAATTAATGATGATGTGGAAAATGTATTGAAAAAAATTCTAACAAATTATTCCGGTTATGGCGGTGGTTATCCTTGGAATAAATTATGGCGAATGGATTCTTTTGATAACTTTCCAAAGTTTAATACCTCATTATACTATTTTGAAGATCTTGAATGGGTTGTTCAGGCATTAAAAAAAGTGAAAACTATTGTTGTTTGTCCGGAATGTCTGTATAAGTATTATTACAACGATGCAAGTGTGACGCATTCAGCATTGTTAACAGAAAAAAGAGAAATAGGGTATCATAATTCGATAGTAACGATTATCGATGATTTGTCAGATTATCCTGAACTAAAAATTTGGTTTTCAAACAAGTATTATCCTGAAGTTGTTAATGGGATAATCGGAGCGTTAAAATATAATTATACTAAGCTGAAAGCGTATTTAAAATCTGTTTTTAACAGTAATAAAATTGCTGTTAAAGCTTCTTGTCAAAAGTCCATAGTTTTAAAATTGAAATTTTTTTTAGTGAGTATATATCTGTTAATTGGGTGAGAAGGTTATTATGAGATATGAAAATACAACACCGCAAACGAAAAAAGTAAAGCAAACGGTTAAATTAAAAGCCTATTCTGATGGTAATTTAGGCGATGATTTATTTATCGAAATAATTTGCAAAAGGTATCCGCAGGCTCAGTTTATTTTGTGTGGTTATAAGAACTATAATGATTTATATAGACGTATACCAAATCTGACATATATAAGTTATGATTCTTTGTTCATCAGAATAAAATACTTTGTTAGCAGAAAGCTTAAATCTTTAGGATTATTAAATACTGATAAATCAATGTTGGTAACAGAAGTTGCAATTGAAGAAAAATATTCAAAAAAAGCTGATATTAATGTTTATATAACCGGTTCAGGTTTTATGAATGATGAAAAGGAACTTGAAACATTACCTCAAAAATTTGTTGACGAAAACCACTATTATAACCGAAAGCCTTATCTTATTGGCTGTAATTTCGGACCTTTCGCTCATAATGAATACCTGGACATGTATACAAAGCTTTTCAGTAAAGCAACAGATATTTGTTTCAGAGATTCTTATTCTGTTTCATTATTTCCATCCTTGAGCAATGTTCGGTGGACTTATGATGTAGTATTTAATTATGATATATCAAATATTAAAAATCCAAATATAGCTTTAAAAGACTATATGCTTATTTCAGTAGCTAATTTGCGAAAGGATAGGGATATTGCATCTGAATATAGCGATGAATATATAGAAATGATAAAACGCATCGTTATTAAAAGAAATGAAAGAAAACAAGCAACGGTATTATTAGGCTTCAGTAAAGAGCAGGGTGATGATATTGTGATTAAGCAGATTTTTGATGATGTTTTTGACGAAAGATTTAACAGTTCTTTCTGTTATCCGGACATATCAAGCGAGTCTGCTTTAAGCCTGTTTAAAGCGGCTGATTCTGTATTAGCAACAAGATATCATGCAATGATTTTAGGTATGCTTTTTGAAAAACCTGTTTGTACTGTAAGTTATAATGAAAAAACGCAGCATGTATTAGAGGATATAGAAAGAAATGTGCCATTTATTAAACTGGATGAAATAAAAGATTTGGACATTGATTTAATCGAAAAGAAGAAAACTTACAAAATACCGAAAGAGAAACTGAGTAAAATTAAAGAATTATCAAATAAGCAATTTGAAGAACTCGATAAAGTTTTAAATTGATTTGGAGAACAATATGGAATCAGATATTTTAGTTAGTATTATTATTCCTGTTTATAATGCTGAAAAGTTTATAGCAACTGCAATTGAGTCAGTTTTAAGACAAAATGCTGATTGGGTTGAACTGATTTTGGTTAATGATGGGTCAAAGGATTCGTCACTTAAAATTTGTGAAAAATATCAATCAGATTTAGTAAAGGTAATCACTACCGAAAACTTAGGTGCAGGTCATGCCAGAAATGTCGGAATAAATAATGCATCCGGAAAATGGTTAATGTTTTTAGACAGTGATGATTTGATTATTTCTGATTTTTTCAATGATGAATTGAATAGAAAGCTACATAATCTTAACGATCGGTCAGTAGAGATTATTTATACCCCTAAAATAGTTTGTGATTATTTTTTAGAGGATGCTCCTGTTATAACTTATCCGGAGTCTGTTGATGATATTAAATATTATATACCGAGCCTGGAATTTTGGAGTTGCATATATAATGCAGATTTTATGAAAAAAAACAATATTCTTTTTTTTGAATATAAAAAACAAGACATAGAATCTGCTTTCAGATTCCGAGCTTTTTCAAAAAGCAAAAGTATTATTGTTGATAACGATGAAGTATTTATTGTTCACAGAAATAATCCATTGAGTAACGTAAACACATGGAACTTAGAGAATCTGTATGAAATCAAATCAAAGGTGTTTTATGAGCTATATGATGAATTTGAGTTGAATGATTCTCAAACAAAGCAATGGTTGCTTATACAATCTTTGTATTTTGCAAAGAAATTAATTGGCAGATGCAAAGATAATGGCTTTTCAGAGAATAGTGTTGAACAAATAAAGTCAGTCATTGAACAATATAATTGTAAATTGTATAAACTTCCGTTTAGATACAGTGTTTTCGCTAAATATCTCAAAATGCTTTCAAACAATGGGTTGTTTTGGAGTATTTATTGTAAAAAATGCAATTCAGTTGAAAGAATAGCTGTGACAAAAAATGAAAAGGCAACTATTCCCAGTGATGATAGGGTTGATTTATTTGAAAAACTAGACAATTATAAAATATACATTAATAACAGAAAGGTAGAAAAGAATGCAAACAATTAATATGTTTCCGCATGTTGGAAGTGGTAACCATGGATGTGAGGCTATCGTAAGATCAACTGAAAAATTATTTAGCGACCACAGCATTACTTTATTTTCCAATCATCCTGATGAAGACAAACTTTACATAAAGAATTCAGGAGTTAATATTAAGAAGGACAATAAAGAAATACAAAGATATTCTGTGGAATATTTTAAAGCTGCTTTTGAGAAATATGTTCTTAAACACAGTGAAGCATTTGATAAATGGACATTTTCACCTTTATTAGAGGGTTGCAAAAAAGGTTCAATAATGTTGTCAATCGGAGGCGATTTGTATTGCTATGATACACCTGATTATATTTACCGAACAAATAGATATGTAAAAAATCAGGGTTGTAAAACTGTTTTGTGGGGATGTTCGGTTGAACCGGACTATATTGATGACAAAATGGCAGAGGATCTGAGAAGATATGATTTGATATGTGCCCGTGAAACGCTTACATATGAAGCACTGAAAAAAATCAACAAAAACACAATTTTAACTTGTGACCCTGCATTTGTGCTGCCTGTTGAGGAAACAGAGCTGCCTGCAAAGAGCTATATATGTGTTAATGTAAGCCCTATGATTGCTGAAAGAGAACAAATTGAGGGTATAACAATAGAAAACTACCGTAATATGATTCAATATATTTTAGATAACACAGATGAAACTGTTGCATTAACGCCTCATGTTGTATGGAGCAGTAATGATGACAGAAGTATATTGAGTAAGCTCAAAGAAAGCTTTAGCGATAACGATAGAGTTATAATGGTTGAGGATCATAATTGTTGTCAGTTAAAATATATTTTAGCACATGCTAAGATGTTTATTGGTGCAAGAACCCATGCTACAATAGCAGCATATTCAAGCTGTGTTCCAACTCTTGTTGTCGGATATTCGATTAAGGCAAAAGGTATAGCAAGAGATTTGTTTTCAACAGAAGAGAATTATGTTATCCCAGTGCAGTCATTAGCTACACCTACTGATTTAACGGAGGCTTTTATATGGTTGCAGTCGCATGAAAACGAAATTAGAGAGCATCTTAAGTCAATTATGCCGGAATATATAAAGAAAACAGAACTTGCCGTTCATGCTGTAAAAGCTTTGGAGAACTGATGATGAGATATGTATTATATGCTATTGTAATTTTGTATATTGCAATAAGTCTTTGTATTTTTTGTTATGATTTATTCGTCTCACTTAAAGAAAAATATAGTTGTTTTCATATTGGCAGATGGAATAATAAGCAGAATTGGATGGAAGCCGTTATAAAAATTAATAAAAAATGGGCGGTTCATACACCGATTTTGAGATTGAAAAATGATTGCCGTTATTTATTGATTGATAGAATTAAAGGAAATTACGGTAAAAGCATGGTTCAAAGCTGGCAGAAAGCGGGCTGCATTTTAGGCTTAGAAGAAGCAAATGTTGAAGATTTAGATAAAATTCTATCTAAAATCAAAAAACAGATTTTCAATGATAATGGAGATTGGAAAGCTTCTGTTAATAAAATTGATTATGCGATGTTAGCTTATTCTGTTTTAAAAAATGAAAAAGACGTTATGTCCATAAAACTGGCAATGGATAATATGATTCTTTGTATTGAGTCGAATATTTGCAAGGACGGTTTGGTAAGCTACTCTGCAGGAGCTGATGCAAAACGCAGATATGTAGATACTATAGGCTTTATTTGTCCATTTTTAGCTTTATATTCAAAGGTTTATAATGAGCCGAAGTATTTAGAATTGGCAATAAATCAAATCAGGATTTTTAGGGAAAACGGAATGCTGAAGAATTTGCCTGTACATTGTTATATTGCTGAGAGCAAATTACCCGTAGGTATATATGGATGGGGCAGAGGAAGCGGCTGGTATACGCTTGGTTTAATCGATATGTTTTTGGAAATTGATGAGAGCAACAAGCATTATGCCTATTTAAAATCTGTTATTCAAGAGATTGCAGATGCTTGTGTTCAGTTTGAACGAGAAGATAGAGGTTTTTCAAGCATATTACCTGATGGCGGAAGATATGACAGCTCAGCAACAGCAATGTTAGGATATTTTTATGCCAGATGCGGTACTATTTTTAACAACTCAGAATTTACAAATATAAGTGAACGTTGTTTGAAAAAATTAATTTCAGTTACAAAAATCTACGGTGTAGTAAATGAATGTCAGGGCGATACGATTGATATAGGTATTTTCTCACAACGATATCAAGAAATGCCATTTGTTCAGGGTATGACTTTAAGACTTTCATCATTATTAGATTAAGGATGATTTTATGAAAAAAACAAGGACAGAATATTCTTTACTTAATATGGTAACAGGGGTAGGCGGATATGTTGTAAACACTATTCTCGGCTTTGTTTGTCGTATGGTGTTTGCAAGATGCCTTTCAGAATCCTATTTAGGTATGAGCAGTCTAATTAGCAATTTGCTGGGAATGCTTTCTCTTGCTGAACTTGGTATAGGAAGTGCCATTGTATATGCATTATATAAACCGTTAAAGGAAAATGATGAGAAAAAAATTGCATCACTGATGAGGGTTTACAGAAATGCTTATTATATTATAGGAATCGTTGTTGCCGTTGTAGGTATAGCATTAATTCCGTTTCTTAAATATATTGTAGGTGATACTTCGGCCATTAAAGAAAGCATATATTTTATTTACGGGATTTATCTTTTTAATACAGTAAGTTCCTATTTCTTTAGTTTTAAGAGTTCTTTATTGACTGCTTCACAGCGAAATTTTGCTGTTATTGGTACCAGTTATTTAATTACTTCTCTTCAAAGCGTAATCCAGATTGTTTTACTTTTAGTTGTTGATTCGTATTTGCCGTATTTAATTGTACAAACAATCGGAACACAATTATTTAATATAATAATTTCTATAATCACTAATAGAGTTTTTCCTTGTATAAAACAAAAAAAGGTTGCTCCGTTACAACCAAATGAGAAGAAACGCTTATTTAAGGATGTAAAAAGAGTTACTGTATATAAATTGAGCGGTGTGCTTGTGAACAGTACCGATAATCTTGTTATTACATATTTCAGCGGTTTGGGAATAACAGGTTTGGCTTCTAACTATTCTTTGTTGTCATCTACATTAAACACATTAATTTCTCAGCTATTTGGTTCTCTTACAGCCAGTGTTGGTAATTACAATGTTGAAAAAGATGAAGAAAGTCAGTATAGTTTTTTTAAATCACTGAATTTGTCAAATTTCTGGCTATATAGTTGGGGCGCTATCGGAATTGCTTTTGTTTCCAGCGATTTAGTTCGTTTAATTTTTGGTGAAAATTATATAATGGAATTTAAAATTCCATTGATTATCGCACTGAATTTCTATATGTTTGGCATGCAAAATGCAATTTTGACCTTTAAGAATACAAGAGGCTTGTTTAAGTATGGTCAGTATCTGCTGCTTCTTACGGCAGCCATAAACATTGTTGGAGATATTGTTTTAGGAAAATATCTTGGTGTTTTTGGTATATACCTTGCCACTTTAATTGCACGTGCTGTTACGAATGCCTGGTATGAACCGTATGCTATAATGAAGTATGCCTTTCATAAATCACCGATGATTTATTTCGGAAAATATTTGCTTTTCGCCGTATTGCTTTTTGTTGAAGGTGCAATTTGTTATTTTGTTTGCAAATTTATTGATTTTAACGTTGTTGTTAATATTATTTTAAAAGTTATTTTATGTACGATTGTTCCTAATACTGTTTTATTTATTGTATTCCGAAAATCTGAAGAGTTTAATTATATCAGGAAGATTATCAATAATGTAATACGAATAGTAAATAATTTATTCGGTAAGCTTTTGAAAAGGAGAAAATAATGAAGTATGATTTTTTAATTGTAGGTGCCGGTCTTTTTGGTGCCACAATTGCACACCAAGCAAAAGCAGTTGGTAAAAAAGTACTTGTGATTGACAAACGTGAAAATATAGCAGGTAATGTATATACTGAAAATATTGACGGTATTAACGTGCATAAATATGGTGCGCACATTTTTCATACAAACAACAAGGAAGTATGGGAGTATTTACAGCAGTTTGCAAATTTTAACAGATTTACAAATTCACCGATTGCCAATTATAAAGGTGAGATATATTCTATGCCTTTTAATATGTATACTTTTAATAAAATGTGGGGAGTCGTAACGCCTGAAGAAGCTCGTGCCAAGATTGAAGAGCAACGCCGTGAAATCACATCAGAGCCTCAAAATCTTGAAGAACAGGCTGTTTCACTGGTAGGAAGAGATATTTTTGAAAAGCTCATCAAAGGCTATACCGAAAAGCAGTGGGGTCGTGATTGCAAAGACTTGCCTGCATTTATAATTAAGCGTTTGCCAGTCAGATATACATACGATAATAATTATTTTAATGCGTTGTATCAGGGTATTCCTATTGGCGGATATACAAAAATGGTTGAAAATATGCTTGATGGTATAGAGGTAAGATTAAATGTAGATTACTTAGAGCATAAAGATGAGCTTGAAGCATTAGCTGATAAGGTAATATATACCGGACCTATTGATGCCTATTTTGACTATAAGTATGGTGCATTGGAATATCGTTCTGTTCGTTTTGAAAATGAATTGCTTGATATTCCTGATTTTCAGGGAAATGCTGCTGTTAATTATACGGACAGAGAAACACCGTGGACTCGAATTATTGAACATAAGTGGTTTGAGTTCGGAAAGGATGAATTCGGTAACGATATTCCCAAAACAATTATCAGTAAGGAATACAGTTCTGAATGGAAATTAGGTGATGAACCGTATTATCCTGTTAATAATGAGAAAAATAATGCCCTTTATATGAAATATAAGTTATTAGCTGAGAAAGAAGATAAAGTTTATTTTGGAGGGCGTTTGGGCGAATATAAATATTATGATATGGATGCAGTTATTGCTTCTGCACTGAGTTTCAGTAAAAGAATATTGAATATGGAGTTATTATGAATTTAGAAAATACAACATTATATCAAATTCAATCTACAGAATTGGAAATATTGATATATTTCGATAAATTTTGTAAGGATAATAATCTAAATTACTCATTGTCCGGAGGTACTCTGTTAGGTGCAATCCGTCATAAAGGTTTTATTCCCTGGGATGACGATGTGGATTGTATGATGATGAGAGATGATTATGAAAAGCTAATTGAGTTATGGGACGAAAAAGCAGATACAGAAAAGTTTATATTGCAAAATAAAGAAAACTCGCCTGAGTTTTCACAGTCTTTTGCAAAAATTAGAAAGAATAATACAACTTTTTTACAGCCTGATGATTTAAAAGGCAAATATCATACTGGTTTATTTATTGATATTATGCCGGCTGACAGACTCCCTGATGGAAAATTTAACAGAAAACTTTATTATCTGGATGTTATGCTTTATCAATTGTTTAACAGAGAATTTGTTCCGCCTAAATCAAATCCTCTTGTTAAAGTTTGTTGTCAAGTTATTCTTGCATTTACAAATAAGAATTCAAGAGCAAAGCTTAGAAAAAAATATTTATCTAAGCTTACAAGATATAATAATGATAAATCTCTTGAAATTATATCAACGGAAACAGTTTCATCAATGCACAGACATTATTCTAATGATTTAATGGATAGTTTCATTGATGTTGAATATGAAGGTGTCAATTTAAAAGCAACTTCAAAATGGAAAGAAGTTTTAGTTACAGGCTATGGCGATTATATGAAATTTCCTCCTAAGCATGAGCAAGTATGGAAGCACAACCCTATAGTAATTGATTTTGAACACAATGCAGAGGAGATTTGTGATGGAAAGTAAAAAAATTTCTGTAATAATTCCTATTTATAATACGGCTAATTATCTCGAAAGATGTTTGAATTCTGTTCTTAATAATACATATAAAAATTTAGAAATTATATGTGTTAATGATGGAAGCACCGATAATAGCTTGAGTATTTTAACTGAGATTGCAGATTTAGACAAAAGAATAAAAATTATTAACAAGGTTAATGAGGGTGTTTCTGTAGCCAGAAATACCGCTTTGGATTGTGTAACAGGTGATTTTATTTCGTTTGTGGATTCAGATGATTGGATTCATCCAAAATTTTTTGAAACATTAATTTATTATTATTCTAAAAATAATTCAAGAATAGTAGCCTGTAAATACGAGCATATTGACGAATATAAAAAATTTGATGATTTTTCAGTTGAAAATTTAGATGTTTGTAAAATGGACAAAAAGCAGATATTAAGTCATCATATTGCAAGAAAATATATTACCGCAAGAATTTTTGAAGCAGAGTTGTTAAAAAAAATCAGATTTGATAAAACAATGGTTCTTTCTGAGGATAATGTGTTTAGTTTTCAGGCAATAGGCAGTATGCTTGATGACGAAACCTTGACATTTGTTGATAAGGTTATGTATTTTTATTATAACAATCATGAATCTGCGTTTCATACTTTGCCTACTGTCGAATATTTTAAGTCGGTTAACTGGTATTTAAAGAATATTGATGAATATGAAAATAATTATTTTAAAAGAGCATTATTAGATCAATCATATAAAAATATTTTTTGGTGCAGATATGCAGGTATGTTTGATAGAAATTGTAGTGTGATAGAGAATAATGCAAAGGTTTATTTAAAAGAGTGTAAAAAATATAGATATTTATTATCTAAAAAAGAAAGGATTATTTATTTTTTCTTTTCTAATTTTCCTTTTTTATACAGATATTTTAGAATTATTACTGATAGAACAATGCTTGACTGGGAAAGACAATTAAAGAAAAATGCAACAAATTAATGAGTTACTTCAAAAAATACTGCTGATTATTTTTAAAAATTCAAAACTGAAAAATTACATCGTTTTTGAAAGTGCCCCTACTTATTCCGATAATACAAAATACGTTTTTGATGAAATGATTAGAAGAGGACTGAACAAAAAGTATAAATGTTATTGGTTTGTAGGTAATGATCAAATTGGCAAAAAATTATCAATAAATAATATTGATAATGTATATTTTATTGATGCTTATCATAATGGAATAATTAGAAATTTTATTTATTCTGCAAAGAAAACAAGAATTATTTGTTCTGCAAAAGCTGTTATTATGTGCAACAAAATGCTTGTGCGAGGTAATAACCAAAGCAGGCAATATTATGTAAATCTTGCACATGGTGAAGCTTTAAAGAATTGCAGAGGACATTATAATTTAAAAGATTCGGTCGATGAAGTTATGTGTCTTTCAAAGTATTTGGCAAAGTATGATGCTATAAATTTCAATTGTGAAGAATCACTGATGTGTCCTCTGGGATATGCAAGAAATGATGTGCTTTTTGGTGAAAAAATTGATTTGAGAAAAATATTTTCCAAATCGAAATTTGATAAAGTAATATATTGGCTGCCTACTTACAGATTGCATTCAAAGACTGGATTGACAGTCAGCAATATTGCTTTTCCTATTATTTACAATGAGCAAATTTCTGAAATTATAAATGACTATGCTAAGCAAAACCGGGTATTGATAATTGTAAAACCGCATCCTGCACAGGATTTATCAAAGTTAAAATCTTTAAAATTAAGTAATTTGATTTTTATAAATGATAGCTTTTTAAAAGAAAATAATATAGAAAATTATGAATTGTTAAGAAGTTCTGATGCTATGATTACTGATTACTCATCGGTCTATTATGATTATTTGCTTTGTGATAAGCCAATTGGCTTATGTTTCGATGATTTTGAGGAATATTCGGCAGGTGAAGGCTTTACTGTGGATCCTGATTATATTCTTGCTGGAGGAGAAAAAATTTATAATACACAGGATATGTGTGATTTTATCGGACGTATTGCCGATGGTAAGGATTTATTGAAGGAACAGAGAACGAAAATAAAAAATCTGTGCCATCTTTACCAGGATAATAAATCGGCAGAGCGTATTGTTAATCATATTGAAGAAAAACTTAATAATATGAATTAATTTGTTAAATAATTTGGCTTTACAGAAAGAAAGCAATTATGGCAAAAATAAAAAACGTTTACGATGTTAAACATAATAAGTGAGAAATCAGTGCTGTATCATGGTAATGAGAATTTTTTATAGCACTGAAAAAATACTCTTTAGAGTTTCTAAGCAAGTTGTTAGAAAATATCATTTGAGTGCATTATAGGAGAAGTGTATGAATATAGTAACAATTTTAGCAAATGGTGTTGGTTCTCGTTTTGGCAGTAATGTACCAAAGCAGTTTCATAAAATTAACGGCAAAATGGTAATTGAATATGTAATCGAGTCAATACTTGAAGGCAGGAAAGTTGACAAAATTGTTATTGCAACAAATATTGAAGCGAACAGTGTTTATCTTGCAGATATTTGTGAGAAAAATCATATTGATTTAGTTGAGGGAGGCAGCACCCGCAACCGTACTCTTCGTAATGTTCTCAATTACATTAATAGTAAATATGACTGTCAAAAGCTCATTGTATGTGATGCGGTACGTCCTATGATAACCGGCGAGATTATGGATAAGTATTTTGAATTGCTTGATAACTGTTCGGCTGTTGTAACTGCTCAAAAAATTACTGATTCACTTGGTTGTTATGATTTTCAGAAGGTTGACAGAGAGCGTTATTATCTTATGCAGTCACCTGAAGGCTTTGATTTTAATTTGCTTAATGATAATTTTGATTCAGAATCAACTTTGACAGAGGTAACCCAGCAGCTTCCTGAAAGTAGCAAAATTGAGTTGTACTTTGATTTCAACAATAATTTTAAGCTGACATATCCTGCAGATTTAAAATATCTTGAGGCACTTATTAAGGATAGAGAAAACCATATTAAAGTTGACAATATTTTAAACAATGTTGTAAGATTAAAAAACTATCTTGTTAAATATTATCCCCAAGAGGCAAAGGAATGGGTTAAAACAT
>CAYNGP010000017.1:0-27924 GCA_964396885.1 uncultured Bacteroides sp.
TTATCCACTGCAGTGACCATTACCAAAAATTAAACGATATTTACTTGTCGTCCATAAGAAAAATTTATGGCTAAACAACGTATTTAATCAAATTTGTTACCTATGAAGAAGCGGTTAATCAGCCACAGGATAAAGTCAAAACAAATGAGCTTGACAGCCTTAAGCAGCAGCTTGATGCTGCGATTAAGGATCAGCGTTTTGAGGATGCAGCAGTTTTAAGAGATAAGATAAATGAAATGACGGAGGGCAGCAATGAATAACTGGTACAGTGAAATCGGTGAAGGCTCTGACGTATGCCTTGCTTCAAAAATTAAATGTTCAAGAAATATAAGCTCACTCCCATTCCCTGTAAGAATGAGTGATGATGTCAGAAAATCCCTTTGCAAAAAGCTATTTGCCTGTGTGCAGAATTCAAAGCTTGCAGGTGAATTTGATTTGATAGAGCTTGATAAAATCAGCAATATACAAAAGATTTCTTTAGCTGAAAAGGGAATCATCAGCAAGCAGATGGCTCAGCAGAGTCAGTATGGTGCAGTGCTGATTTCAAAGGATAAAAGTATATCCGTTATGCTTTGTGAGGAGGATCATATCTGCATTACTGTTATGAGCGGCTGTGATCATATTGATGCTGCTTATAAAAAGGCGAATGAGCTTGATGATGTGTTTATTAAAAATATGCATATCGCTTTTGATCATCGTTTGGGCTTTTTGACCTCAAACCCTATGCGCCTTGGCACAGGAATGACAGCGGCATATATGCTTCATCTTCCCGGAATTTGTGAAAAAGGAATGCTTTCAGCACTTAAAAATATGGTGTCGAAACTGGGCTTTTCTCTTAAGCCTGCTTTCGGTCAGGGGTGTTTTTATGAGCTTTCAAATGAGATTAGCCTTGGTATCACCGAGCAAAGTGCTATTGAAAATTTAAGAGCCATTTATCAGCAGATTGCTAAGCAGGAGAGAGTATGCCGACAGGATTTAATTGAATACGGCAACTATGAGGATATGATTTTCAGAGCTATCGGCACACTTAAAATGGCAAGACAGCTCAGTGTCGATGAATTTTATAATCTGATTTCTTTGGCAAGATTAGGTATCTCAATGAATATATTTGACAATAATGAGGGTGTAAGCTTTGAAAAAATCGGTGAAATGCTTTATTCACTGGGTACAGCTTCAATCATTGCTGATACTAAGGATGAAAGCTTCACTGCTGAGGATGCCAATAAGCTTCGCGCCGGTTATATTAGAAAAATACTTGGTTAGGAATACATGTATGATGTTATTCCTGCCGGATTGAAAACGGAGGTATAACGATGTACAGATTTAACTATTTTACACAAAAAGCCAGCGAGGTGCTTAACCTTGCTATTAAGGCTGCAGAAAATTTAGGACATAATTATGTGGGCAGTGAGCACATTCTGCTCGGTCTTGTTAAAGAGGGGGCAGGTGTTGCCTACTCCGTGCTCGACGGCAAGGGTGTTACTGCCGAGGATATAGAAAAATTTATAAAAGCGAATATCGGTGTAGGTAATCCCACAAGGCTTACTCCTGACGATTTTACGCCAAGGAGCAAGCGGATACTTGATGTTGCTTTCCAAATTGCAAGGAGTATGCTCCATTCTTTTGTGGATACCGAGCATCTGCTTTTGGCACTGCTGAGAGAGGATGATTCATATGCTGTAAGATTTTTGAATTCAGCAGGTATTGACGAGGGTCAGCTGTTTGAACAGGTTGTTTCATCCGTCGGCAGAGGTTCGACGCCTAATACGGACAGCAATCGCAGGGGACGAAACGGAAAGTCAAAAACACCTACTCTTGATGAATTTGGCAAGGACTTAACTGCACTGGCTAAAGAGGGTAAAATTGACCCTGTTATCGGCAGAGCAGAGGAAATCGAGCGAGTTATTCAGATTTTGTCAAGAAGAACAAAGAATAATCCTTGTCTTATCGGTGAGCCCGGTGTTGGTAAAACTGCTATTGCAGAGGGCTTGGCTCTGAAAATTATTAAGGGCGAAGTGCCGGAGCTTTTGGCAAATAAAAAGCTGGTTGCACTTGATTTAACCTCAATGGTTGCAGGTACAAAATACCGCGGTGATTTTGAGGAACGCATTAAAAAGGCTATGGATGAGGTTGCAAATTCAAAAGATGTGATTCTGTTTATTGACGAGGTGCATACCATTATGGGTGCAGGTGCTGCCGAGGGTGCGACCGATGCGGCGAATATTTTAAAGCCGTCTCTGGCACGTGGTGAAATACAGGTTATCGGTGCAACAACAATTGACGAGTACAGAAAGAATATTGAAAAGGATGCCGCCCTTGAAAGAAGATTTCAGCCTGTAACTGTAGGCGAGCCTACAGAAGAGGAAACAATCGAAATTTTAAAGGGTATCCGTGACAAATATGAGGCGCACCACAAGGTTAAAATCAGTGATAATGCAATTGTTGATGCAGTTAAGCTGTCTGCACGCTATATTGCTGATAGATTTCTGCCGGATAAGGCAATTGATTTGATTGACGAGGCAGCATCACGAGTAAGGCTGAAGGCATACACTGTTCCCGATAATTTGAAGGAAATGGAAAAGGAACTTGTGTCACTGGAGGAGGAAAAGGCTTCTGCTGTAAGAGCACAGAATTATGAGCAGGCAGCAGTTATCCGTGATAAGGAAAAGAGTCTTAGAACTCTGCTTGATGAGGAAAAAGAGAAATGGAAGAATTTATCTGCTCATCAGGTTAAGGAAATCACAACGGAGGATATTGCTAAGGTTGTATCATCCTGGACAGGAATTCCTGCCACACAGATTACCAAAGAAGAAAGCGAAAGACTTTTAAATCTTGAAAAAATTCTCCACGAAAGAATTGTCGGGCAGGATAAGGCTGTGTCAGGCGTTGCAAGAGCAATCCGCCGCGGCAGAGCAGGATTGAAGAATCTTAAAAGACCTATCGGTTCATTTATCTTCCTTGGCCCTACCGGTGTGGGTAAAACAGAGCTTTGCAAAACCCTTGCTGAAACTATGTTCGGTGACGAGGATGCAATCATTAAGCTTGATATGAGTGAGTATATGGAAAAGCATACCGTGTCAAAGCTTATCGGCTCACCACCTGGTTATGTAGGCTTTGACGAGGGTGGACAGTTGACTGAAAAAATCAGAAGAAAGCCTTATTCCGTTGTTCTGTTTGATGAAATTGAAAAGGCGCATCACGATGTGTTCAATATGCTTTTGCAGATCCTTGAGGACGGTGTGCTCACCGATTCACAGGGCAGAAAGGTAAGCTTTAAAAATGCTGTAATTATTATGACATCAAATGTCGGTGCAGAGAAAATTACAGACAATAAAGCTGCCCTTGGATTTGGCGGCAGCAGTGACAGTGCAAGAAATATTGAACAGCTTGTTATGGCTGATTTAAAGAGAACCTTTAAGCCTGAATTTTTAAACAGAATTGATGAAATAATCGTTTTCAATCAGCTTGAAAAGGATGATATTAAAGAGATTGCAAGACGTATGCTTGGTTCACTTGAAAAACAGCTTAAAGAGCTTGGCACAAGCATTGAATTTACGGATGCTGCAATTGATGCAATTGCAGATGCAGGCTTTGACAAGGTGTACGGTGCAAGGCCTTTAAGAAGAGCAATCCAGACGCAGATTGAGGATAAACTCAGTGAGCTGATTCTTGAAAATAAGCTTGGTGAAAAATGTACTGTTGATTACCAAAACGGTGAATTTGTGTTTATATAAATTAAAATGTGACAATGCTGTTTGCATTGTCACATTTTTTATATCCATTTTTTCTTTTTAAACCAAAATATCAGTGCTGCTATTATGAATATGCTGAACACGATTACAAAAGGATAGCCGTATTTCCATGTAAGCTCAGGCATTGTATTAAAGTTCATACCGTACCAGCCTACTATAACCGTCAGCGGAAAAAAGATTGTTGTCACTAAAGTGAAAAATTTCATCGTTTCATTTAACCGCATATCCAGTGATGCCTGATAGGCGTCCCAAAGGTGAACAACACTGTCTGTTAAAATGTCCACATTGTCCTTAAGTCTGTTTACCTTGTCGATGAAAAGACTAAGATTTTTAATGCTTTCATCAAATATTTCATTGTCATTTTCGGTCAACATCTGTGCAATGTCAATGAGTCTTTCATAATAGCCGCGCAGTGACAGAATGCTTCTTTTAATTTCCAGCAGTTTAATATTAAAGCTGTTGTCAACCTTGTTGTTAATAACATCCTCCTCAAGCTGAGCAATGCTTGTTCTTATTAAATCCAGTCTGCTGTCGTCAATCAGTACAAGACATTCAAAAAATGATGTGATTATTTTTTCAATTCCTGCATTTTCAAGGCAAAGGCGAGAGGTTGTTTTTATAAATAAATCCCTGTTGAAAAATTCATTATCGCTTATATTTACAATGATAAAAGTATTTTTAAATATAAATATTCCAACCGAATTTATTAAATCCCTTTCGCAGGGGATAGCTAATTTTATAAAATAGCAATGCTCATAAATATCTAAATTGGATGCAAGGGGACTGCTGGGTTCACGGCACATTTCCACTGCCTGCAGGGGCAGATTAAAATGCTTTTGTATTTTGTCAAGCTCTGTTCTGTTAATATAACCCAGAACAGGTGTATTGTCCTTTAAATCGCAGTAATCAACACTTGTTACATCATCATCAAATTGGTAAAACATAAGACCACCTGTTTTATTATTATAAACAGGCGGCCTTTTATTCTATATTTTGTTTGCTATCAGTGCAATGCCGTTTGGCGTAATATCTATCACACCATATTCACCTTTGAAAGCAGCACCGGGATTCATAATATAAAGTCCACTGTCATAATTTGTGAACTGATTATGCGTGTGACCGTAAAGGCAGATGTCTGCACCGATTTTTCTGCAGTAATTGATTATTTCCTCGTTGCCACGCTTAACGTGAAATATATGACCGTGCGTAAAGAATATTTTTTTGCCGTTCAAAGTAATTAAATCACTGGTCATATGTGACGAATACCAGTCATTATTGCCGACTACTCTTTTATATTTTATATCAGGATATGCCATTAAAAGCTCATCAAAATCATTATCAACATCACCGAGAAAAATGAATAAATCAGCGTTGTCCTTATGCCTTTCAACGATATCAAGCAAAGTGCCGACTGCACCGTGTGAATCACTCATTATAACAATTCGCATTCATAAATCACCTTTATATTTCATAGATTATAATAGATTATACAATAAAGAGGGGATTATTTCAATGAATAACGATGAACTTAACAGACTTATGAAACAGGCGCAAAGCAAAACAGGGATTGATATAAACAAAATGAAGGAGGCAAGTGACAAGGGTCAGCTTGATGATTTTGTGAATAAAAATCTGTCATCACAGGCAACAGCTCAGCTTAAAAATGTGCTGACAAACAAGGAGGCTTGTGAAAAGCTTCTGTCAACACCACAGGCTAAGGAGCTGATGAAAAAATTAATGGAAGGCAAGTAATATGGATAATTTAAACGATATAATCAACAGCCTGAGTGCGGATGATATAAATATGCTCAAGGGTGTTGCCTCATCAATTCTGGGTGACAACGATGAGTCAGAGCAGCCAAAGCCACAGTCAAATCATGCACAGCAGAACACACCGCAGCAAAGCGGTGTACCTGCTCTTGCCGGGCTTGGCTTTGACGGTATTGATTTTGATATGATTATGAAAGCAAAGACAATATTTGAAAGAATGAATAATACAAGCAATAAGAATGTTGATTTGATTATGGCACTGAAGCCCCATCTCAGTCCCGAAACGCAGAACAAGGCAGATCAGGCACTGAGGATTTTAAAGCTGTTTGAGGTGCTGCCATTGTTAAGGGAGCTGTTTTGATGCCGCAGTTTAGTGAAAATGATATTAATGAGGCAAAAAGGCGAGTGTGGGAAATGCGAAACCGTGCCTCACATTTTGTGGATGACAGGCAGTCTGCTTCGCCTAAAGCTGAGAAAAAGCAGCCCAAGCCACCATCAGAGTCACCCGAATCGCCAAAGCCTGAACAGGATAAGGAGGATTTGCCGCAGGACAAATCCTTTTTTGTTATCCTTGCTATGCTGATGCTTTTATCAAAGGAAGGGGCAGATAATACATTAATTTTAGCACTTTTATATTTATTGCTTTAAATTTGGTAAATAATATGATATAGTATTAATGATATTTTTTTGGAGGAATTTTAATTTGGATTTTGTTGAAAAAAGCATTGCCGACGGCGTGAGCCTTGTTAATGTCAGCGTCAATCGGTTTAAAACAAATGAAATTGCAATATCATTGGCATTGCCGCTGAAAAAAGAAACAGCCTCTGCCAATGCACTTTTTATTCATTTGCTTTCAAGAAGAAGTGCTGAATATGTTAATCAGACAGCGCTTAACAGAAAGCTTGCTAATCTTTATGGTGCATCGCTTAATGCGATGGTTTCAAAGGTTGGCGAATGTCAGGTTTTAAAGCTTGGAATTACCTGTCTTGACGACAAGTTTTCACTTGATGGCGGCAGTATTTCGCTTGAATGCTTAAAACTTCTGACATCACTTTTGTTTGAACCAAGGCTGAACGATGGTGCCTTTTTTGATGAAGATGTTGATAGCGAAAAAAGAATTTTAATTCAGAAGCTTGAGGCTGAGGAGAATGAAAAAAGAACCTATGTTCTCAGACAGACAGAGAAGCTGATGTTCGGGGACGAGCCTTATGGTATTAATCGTTTCGGTACAGCTGAAGATATTCAAAATCTTACTGCTGCCGATGTTTATGATGCATGGAAAAATGCACTTGAAACAGCCAAAATTATGGTAACAGTTGTAGGCGGTGCTGATTGTGATGAGGCGGAAAAAATAATTTCAAACGCCTTTGATGGTGTTCGAAGAGCATTTACCGAACTGCCGTCAGCAGTTTTTGTGCCAGCCTGTGACAAGGTTAAAGAGCATATGGAAAGGCTTGATGTTAAACAGGGCAAGCTTGTTCTCGGCTATAGAGTTAATCTGAAACCTGATGATGAGTTAACTGCCGCAATGCGTACCTTCTGCGATGTTTTCGGTGGCGGACCTTATTCAAAGCTGTTTGCAAATGTTCGTGAAAAAATGAGCCTTTGCTATTACTGCTCTGCAAGATATACAAGAACCAAGAGTATGATTTTAATTCAGTGCGGCTGCAATGAAGAAAATATGGACAAAGCTGTTCACGAAATCCAAAATCAGCTTAATATAATTAAAAATGGTGATTTTGAGGAAGAATTCAATTCCTCAAAGCTTGCAATGTCAGATGCGCTTTTATCTGTTGGTGATACACCTGAAGCTATTGAAGCATGGTATGTTAATCAGCTTGCTGATAACAAGCTCAAAACACCGGAGCAGTCTGCCAAGGAAAATGATTCGGTTACTATGGAGCAGGTTAAGGCATGTGCGTCATTGCTGACTCTTGACACAATCTATAAATTATCATCACCAAAGGAGGAAGACTAATGAAAGAAATTAAATCTGAAATCCTTGGTGAAAAGTATTATGAGGTTGATCATAAATCAGGTCTTAAAATATTTATAATGCCTAAGGAAAATTATTCATCATCCTATGCGGTGTTCGGAACAAAGTATGGTTCAATTGACACAAAGTTCAAGCGTTCCGACAGTGATGAATGGATTACCGTGCCGGAGGGTATTGCTCACTTTTTAGAGCACAAGCTTTTTGAAAATGAGGATTTGGATGCTTTTGCACGCTATGCTAAAACAGGTGCATCTGCAAATGCGTATACCTCCTTTGACAAAACCTGTTACCTTTTTCAGTGCGGCGGCAATTTTGAGGCATCTCTTGAAATTTTGCTTGATTTTGTTACGCATCCGTATTTCACAAAGGAAACTGTTGAAAAAGAGCAGGGCATCATTGGTCAGGAAATTACAATGTACTATGATGTTGCAGGATGGATGAGCACCTTCAATCTTTTAAGATGTCTTTATAAAAATCACCCTGTAAGAATTGATATAGCAGGTACGGTTGAGTCTATTGCTGAAATTACAGACAAGCTTCTTTATGACTGCTATAACACCTTCTACAACCTTCACAATATGTGCCTTGCAGTTGTGGGCGATATTACACCGGAGCAGGTGCTTAGTGTTTGCGATAAAATGCTTGAAAAGGCTGAGCCACTTTCAATTGAACGTGCCTTTGATGATGAACCGCGTGAAATCGTTGACTGCTATGCAGAATATAATCTTGCAATGAGTATGCCTGTTTTCTCTTTTGGTTACAAAGAGGAATGTAAGGAGCTTACACAGGATTTAAGAAAGATGATTGAGGTTAATATTCTTCTTGAAATCCTTGCAGGTGATACCTCAGCACTTTATAACCAAATGTTTGATAACGGACTGATTAACACAAGCTTTTCAAAGGAATATTTCACAGGCTTCGGTTACGAGGCTGTTATGTTTGACGGCGAAAGCGTTAATCCGCAGGCAGTGGCTGATGAAATTAAAAAAGCTGTTGCAAACCTTAAAGCCAACGGTATTGATGAAGAGCAGTTTGAAAATGCACGCCGTTCACTTTACGGCAGGGAAATTATGGAGTATAATGATATTGATTCCATAGCAAATGCCATGATTTCAGCACATTTCAACGGATATTCTGTATTTGATGCAATGGATATTTATAAATCAGTTACGAAAGAGGACATTGAAAATCGTCTTGAAAATATGATGTTGGAGGAATACTCTGCTTTATCAGTAGTTAAAAATAAGGAAAATGAGTAATTACACAAGAGTTTATTTTGAAGGGCTCGGTATTGATTTTGATTTGCCGTCAATTGCCTTTACCATCTTCGGTCACGAGGTTCATTGGTATGGTATAATTATTGCCTTTGGTTTTGTACTGGCAGTGCTCTACGGCGGCAGAATGGCTTATAAATGGAAAATGAGTCTTGACGGAATGACAGATGTTCTGATTTGGGGCACTATCTTCGGCATTATCTGTGCAAGAGCCTATTATGTAATTTTTGAATGGTCGTATTATAAAGAACATTTGATTGAAATACCGCAGATTTGGAATGGCGGTATAGCCATCTATGGCGGAATAATCGGTGCACTTATCGGTGCAGCAATCGGTTGTAAAACAGGCAAAATTAATTTCCCAAATCTGCTTGATTTAGGTGCACTGGGTCTTCTTATCGGTCAGGGAATCGGTCGCTGGGGCAATTTCTTTAATCAGGAGGCTTTCGGTGTAAATACCACGACAGCTCCGTTTAGAATGTGGAGTCAAAAAATTCACGATGATTTGGTTAATTCATCTGATGTTTTAACCTCAAAGGGGATTGAGTTTGACCCTAATCTGCCTGTTCACCCTACCTTTCTTTATGAGAGTGTATGGTGCTTGTTAGGATTTTTAATTCTTAATTATATTATTCATAAGCACAGACATTTCAAGGGTGAAATCTTTATGCTTTACGGCATCTGGTATGGTCTTGAAAGAGCAGTGGTTGAGGGCTTGAGAACAGATTCTCTCTATATCGGTGATACCACACTGAGAGTCAGTCAGCTTCTTTCTGTTGTAATCGTTGCGGTGTTTGCAGTTGCTTTTGTTGTTTGCTTTGTTAAGTACAAAAAGGGTACACTCTGGAGTGCTTTGCAGATTGATAAGGTAACTGATGAAAAAATAAAAAATGATGAAATGGCGGAGGTGCAAAATGGCACAAATAATTGATGGTAAGCTTGTTTCAAAGCAGGTTAGAGAAAGAGTAGCAAAGGAAACTGAGGAGCTTAAGGAAAAGGGAGTAACTCCGGGTCTTGCAGTTATCATTGTAGGTGAAGACCCTGCTTCACAGGTTTATGTAAGAAATAAGGAAAAGGCTTGCGAAGAGGTTGGCTTTTACAGTGAAAAGTTTGCACTTCCTGAAAATACAACACAGGAGGAGCTCAACAATCTTGTTAAAGAGCTGAACGGCAGACCTGAAATCAGCGGTATTCTTTGTCAGCTTCCTCTTCCAAAGCACCTTGATGATAAAGAGGTTATCAATCTGATTGACCCGATTAAGGATGTTGATGCATTTCATCCTGTTAATGTGGGTGCAATTATGATTGGTGATTATAACTTTTTGCCTTGCACCCCTGCAGGTGTAATGGAGCTTATTCATTCAACAGGTGTTGAGGTTTCAGGCAAAAAGGCGGTTGTTATCGGCAGAAGCAATATTGTGGGCAAGCCACAGGCAATGCTTCTTCTCCACGAAAATGCAACTGTTGAAATCACACATTCAAGAACAGTTGATTTGGCAGAGGTTACCAAGACTGCCGATATTCTTGTTGCAGCTATCGGCAAGGCAAAGTTTGTTAAAGCAGATATGGTGAAAGAGGGTGCCGTTGTTATCGACGTTGGTATGAACAGGGATGAAAACGGCAAGCTCTGCGGTGATGTGGATTTTGAAGATGTTAAGGATAAGTGCTCATTCATCACGCCTGTTCCCGGCGGAGTAGGCCCTATGACCATTTCAATGCTTATGCAAAACACCTTAACTGCTGCAAAAATTCAAAATGGTATTAATTGATTTTTGTTTCATAAGATAAATACTGAACTAAGAATATGTATAAGAAATTTAGTGATATTGAATGGCTGTTTTTTGATATTGGTTCTACTCTGGTTGATGAATCAAAATGTTATGAAAGCAGATATTTAAAAGCTATAAAAGATACAGATATAACCTATGATGAATTTTTGGACAAGGTTGTTGAATTTTCTAAGCAAAACAGAAATGGTGACCATCCTGCTATAGAGTATTTTGGTTTGGAATTGCCCAAATGGGATAAAGAATTAGAATGCTTGTATTCTGATACGATTTTAGTGTTATCAGAATTGTCAAAACAATATAATATCGGAATAATTGCTAATCAATCTTTAGGTACAAAGAATAGACTTGATAAATGGGGAATACTTAAATATATCAGTCTTGTTGTTGCGTCTGCCGAGGAGGGGGTAGCAAAACCTGATCCGAATATTTTTAAGATTGCTTTAACAAAATCTCAGTGCAGTGAGAAAAATGCAGTGATGATAGGTGATAGAATTGATAATGATATAGTTCCTGCTAAGAATATAGGTATGAGAACAATATGGATAAAACAGGGATTTGCTCAGTATCAGGAACCAAAAAATGATTTAGAAAAAGCAGATTTTATTGTTAATAATTTAACACAACTTTTAAAAATACTTTGAGATAGGTGATAAAATGGCACTTGAAGAACAGCTTGTTGATAAGCTGCTTGAGAAAAAATATAAAATTTCTTTTGCAGAGTCTTGCACTGGAGGGCTATGTTGTGGTACACTTGTAAATGTTACAAATGCATCAAAAGTACTTGATATGTCATTTGTAACATATTCAAACGAGTCAAAAATGAAACTGATAGGTGTTAAGGCCGATACCATTCTGGCAAATGGTGTTGTCAGTGAAGAGGTTGCCTATGAAATGGCAGAGGGTGTCGCAGCCACAGCCGGCAGTGAAATCGGTGTCGGCATAACCGGTGTTGCAGGACCCGGCGGCGGAACAGACAAAAAGCCTGTCGGTATGGTTTGCTTTGGCTTTTGTGTTAACGGTGAAACAACAACATACACCAGACAGTTTGGTGAAATAGGAAGAAATCAGGTCAGAAAATCAAGTGTTGAATTTGTGCTTCAGACCTTAATTGATTTGATTTAAAAAAGAGGATGAATATGAAAAAGCTTTTTAGAAGCAGAGTTGATAAACAGATAGCAGGTGTCTGCGGCGGACTGGCACAGTTTTTTAATTGTGATGCTACAATTATTCGACTTGTGTGGGTGCTTGTATCACTTGTGTCAGCATCAGTTCCAGGTCTGCTTATTTATCTTGTTTGTGCATTGGTTATCCCTGAAGAGCCTGATCCGTTTGAAACAACAGGCTATTATCATAACGATAATCAGCAAAATCAATAATGAATTGAATAGGGAGAGTATGGTTAATATTCTGCTCTCCCTAAAATAAAATCGAACATTCGCTGATGTGGCGCAGCTGGTAGCGCAACTGATTCGTAATCAGTAGGCCGTCGGTTCGAATCCGATCATCAGCTCCAAAAAAGAGGTTATCGTATGATAACCTCTTTTTTAATATCTGTTTGGATTGTCAGTTCTTTCTAAAAGATAATCAATTGATACATTAAAATAATCAGCAATTTTTATGAGTGTTTTATAATCTGCTTCTCTTTCTCCGGTCTCATATCTGCTGATAGTATTTTGATTCATTGATAAATCCATAGCGAGTTTTAGCTGAGAAACACCTTTTTGCTTTCGTAATTCTTTTAATCTCATTAAAATCACCCTTGACTTTAATATACCAAAATGGTATTATTAAAATATCCCGAATTGGGATGTTTATGAAAGGAGAAGTATATGAAAGAGTATATTCTGAATGTTAAATCATCGATGGTACATAAAAGTACATGTAGGTATGTAAAAAATTTAGCTGATATCAAAAAGCAAGAATTCCATACATTAGATGAAGCAAGAATGTCTTGTAAGGATATTAAGTTTTGTAAAATGTGCAAAGTTAAGGAGGATTGTAATATATGAAAAGGACATTGAAAATAATTTTGGTTATATTAGTATTAGTTACATTGGTTTCTGGCTGTACTTATTATGAAACAAGTACAACTACTTCTACAACTAAAATGACAACCACCACGACAAAACCTACAACAACTCAGCCAGCAATTGAAAGAGATGATGTTTTACCTGATAAGCCAACTTTTAAATGTACAATGAATAGCGTTGGGGGAATTAAGGTTTTATGGAAAAGCAGATATACAGGTAGTAAAGAAATAAAGTATTATACGGTTAATTTCCATTTGTATAATTCTGTTGACGATGAAGTATATGATGAAATCAAAGGTAAAAGCGAACATGCTGTTAAGATATCAGGTCCTGTTGAAACGGGAAAGGAACTGATTGTATATGATGAAAATTTGGTTTATTGCTCAGGTTGTACAAAAATTCAAATTGATACAATAAAATTTGAATACATGGATGGAACAGTAGATGAATTTTGGTATGGTTGGTATAGTGGCATAGGATATGATTTGAGATAACAGTTAAAGCTTTAAATACAATTAGTAGGTCGTCGGTTCAAATCCGATCATCAGCTCCAAGCAAAAGAGGTTATCGTAATGTGTAGGTGCGATAACGAAGTTTTATGTAATGAGACGGTACAGTTGAAAAACTGTGCCGTCTTTTGGTGTGTTTAAGCAGATTGTTTATGCCAACGGTCTTTTCTGCCATCACTTGCAATCAGTTCTGCATCCATTGCAATGTTGATGATACCAACTGCTTTATAGTAAATTTCAATCTTTTGCTTTCTGTGTCCGCTGCTCTTGTCTGGAGCGTGGACTATTATTTTGTCAATCAGTTCATTAATCATTTCTGCTGTTAAGGTTTCAGGATCAGTATATTTCCTAACATTCTTTAGAAATTGATTAAGGTCATATCTTTCTTGTTCGCCCTCATCAATAAGATTTTGAAGTCTTACAATCTCTTCTTTGATTTGTTTTTGTTCCTGCTCATAATCAGCCGATAGCATATCAAATCTTTCATTAGATATTCTACCACTAACCATATCCTCATACAGTCTTTTGAATAGAGTATCAAGATTATCGTTTCTTGTTTGCAGATTTACAATATCTTTCTTTGCTTTTCTGACCTGTTCGTAATGTTCCTCATTAGCTTTTTCAATTTCCATTTTTACAAAGGTATGTTCAAATTGCTGAATGTAGGTTAATACATTTTTTATGTGCTGAAAGACTAATTTGTAAAGTGTCACATTACGGATATAGTGAGCAGAGCAAGTGCCTGTATTACTCCTGTAATTCGCACAGGTAAAGAAATCTTTGCTTTCTTCGAAATAGTTAGTGGTGCAATAGTGAAGTTTTGCTCCACAGTCTGCACAGAACACTTTTCCTGAAAACAAACTTAGTTTGCCTGTTGCAGTAGGCTTGCGTTTGTGTTTCCTAATTTCCTGAACAATATCAAAAGTTGGTTTATCAATGATTGCAGGCTGTGTATCTTCAAATATCAATCTCTTTTCTTTTGGATTATCTATTCGCTTTTTATTACGATAATTCTTTGATGTTGTTTTGAAGTTTTCCGTGCAACCTGTGTAATCAATGTTTTCAAGAATACCTGCAACCGTATGATTACTCCATCTATATGGACTCAAAGGTAAATCCAATCCTTTTTGCCGATTACGATAGGATGTTGGTGTTAAAATCTTTTCACTTTGCAATCTTTTTGCTATCTGTGTAGGACCAAGTCCATTAATGCAAAGTTGGAAGATATATTTAACAGTTTCAGCAACATCTTCATCAATTATCCATTCTTTACGGTTGTTTGGATTTGTCATATATCCAAATGGTGGATTAGTGGCTAAATGCTCTCCTCGTTCACCTTTCATTTTCATTGTAGCTTTGATTTTCTTTGCAGTATCACGAGCATACAATTCATTGCAGAAATTACGAATAGGTGTCATATCAAATTCTGTTTGCACTGATGAATCAACATTATCATTGATTGCAATGAAGCGAACATCATTGTCAGGGAATACAACATCCGTGTACATACCAACTTGCAGATAGTTACGACCTAAACGACTCATATCCTTAACGATAACAATTCCGACTTCACCATTTTCAATAAGCTGTTCCATTTCTCTGAAAGCAGGTCTGTCAAAAGTTGTACCTGAATAACCATCATCAACAAAGTATCGGATATTCTTGAAATGATTTTTTAAAGCATACTCCTTAAGCATTGCTTTTTGATTGACTATACTGTTGCTCTCTCCCTCTCGTCCGTCATCCTGTGACAGTCGGCAGTAGAGAGCTGTTATTTTTTCTGTAGATTGTCTGTTCAATTGTAAACTCCTTTCCGACAACCGATACAGCATTTGCATTTACAAATACATTGTATCATAGTTTTAATTACACTTCAACACTTTAAAGCGCAATCTTTTGTTGCTGTACTAATATTTGTACCCTAACTTTCTGATGATTTGATTTATAAAATATTCATCACCATCAGAATTAAAATGACTGACAACCTCATAGGTTGTATTTCCGTCCTTCATTTCAAAGTCAACATCATCAGGAGTACGAACTAAAGATTTGCTTTTTCGGTTGGTTTCAATCACTCTTGGTCTGTTTGAAATTTCCTGTTCAATTTCATCCCATTGCGCATTTGCTTTTGATAAAATTTCTTGAACCTTTTGATCTCTGTTTTTCATAGTTTTATACGCCTCCTTTCTAACGGGTTTCAGGGTGTCCCTGACGAGCACCATTTTTCACCAACAGGAGTAAAAATGGTCTGCTCGCTAAGGCGACGCAATCATTTTTTGATTGCTGCCTTAAATGGATTTTGTATGTCAAAATCCGATG
Organism: uncultured Bacteroides sp.; assembly: GCA_964396885.1. GTDB lineage: Bacteria > Bacillota > Clostridia > Oscillospirales > Acutalibacteraceae > Eubacterium_R. Next base: position 15,441 of record CAYNGP010000017.1, read on the forward strand.
CTCGCTAAAGTGTAGGACACACTTTTTATGCTTCAAAAACACCTCCTCACCTATAGCCACGAAAGATTAAGAATATCACGGTTCTTTTCGATGATTTACAAATTATTGTCCTACAGTATACGGACATTCCTCTGTAAGAATGTGTTGCTTTTCTCTGATAATTAACAGTTAATTTACAAATTCTGATAAAGGAAAAAGCCGTTTACATAAGTTAACAACACAAACAAGCAGAGCTTTTCAGCTCCGCTTGCATAGTGTGTTTATCACTATGTAAACGACTTAAATCAGTCTTGAATTTATATCCTATCCCAACCGTTTAATTAAATGGTTGGGTAGGTTGTAATGCTTTTTACATCACTAAAAACATAAACACATATTCAATTTATATCAAAAATATTAGCAGAGATTAATCATTCTGTCAATGAAAACGAACAAAATATTTTAGGTTTAACTTTGTATGGATCTGTGTACATCACAACAACATCAAGCTCGTTTTGTTTTGCTTTTAAAGTGTTTGTTTATCTGTCATATTTATCTTCTACAAGTTGTTTGAAATTTGATATAGCTGAGTATATAGTTGTACTGTTTCCTCTTCCAACACAATTTAATTTTGAAAAATTTTATATTGATGTTAATGTCAATATATTACTTATCAAATTCATTTGCAACATCTTTGAGCAATTCACGAATATTCAAATGTTGCGGACAGATTTTTTCGCATTTGCCGCACTTGATACAGTCAGATGCCTTGCCGTTATTAACTGTGTGAACATTGTGATAATAGTAATCCTGATTCCAATCCTGATAAATTGTTTTTGAATTGAAGCAAGCAAATAAATCAGGAATTGAAATATTTTTAGGACAGCCGTCAATACAGTATCTGCAGGCAGTACAAGGAATAAGATTTTTTGAGCGAAAAATATCGCATACCTGTTTTACTGCTCTTTGCTCATTTTCATTTAGAGGTTTAAATTCCTTCATATAACTGATATTGTCTTGGAGCTGTTCATAGTCGCTCATACCTGAAAGCACCATCATCATACCTTCAAAGTCTGCCGCAAAGCGAATCGCATAGCTTGCGGTGCTTCCGCCACCCAGATTATCAAGTACAGCTTTTGCATCTTCAGGCAGATTAACAAGATTGCCACCCTTTACAGGCTCCATAACGATTACAGGCTTATTGAATTTTCTGCATACCTCATAACACTTTCTGCTTTCAACAGATGGATCGTCATAATCAACATAGTTGAACTGAATCTGAACAACCTCAATCTGCGGATATTCTGTCAGTATCTGTTCAAGGACATTAGCCTTGTCATGAAAAGAAATTCCAAACTGTTTTATTCTGCCTTCTTCTTTGAATTCAAGTGCAGTTTCATATGCCTTGCAGCGTTTGAATTTTGCAAATATATCTGCACTTTGTGCGTGCATCAAATAAAAATCAAAATATTCAACGCCGCAGATTTCGAGCTGACTTTCAAAGAAAGGTCTGATATCTTCCTGTTTATTGAAAAATGATGTTGTCAGTTTATTTGTAAGTATATATGTATCTCTCGGATAACGGCTGGTAAGACAACGCTTTAGTGCCTTTTCACTCTCTCCGCCGAGATATCCATGTGCTGTATCAAAATAATTGAATCCGTTTTCTAAAAAAGTATCAACCATTTTACAGAATTGGGTATCATCAACTGTTCCGTTTTTCATGGGCAATCGCATACAGCCAAAGCCTAATTTCTTTTTTACATTATCAAAATATGTATCCATTATTTCACCATTTCCATTACTTAATGATTGATTTGATATTATTTATCCAATCCATAATTTCACTTTCAGCAGTTTCAAGTCTGTCGCCGCCTGTTGAATCAAACTGTATCTCTTTTTCACATTTGATATCTGCACCCTTGCACATTGCTTTCATATCTTTAATTGTGTGACCGGGCCATCCGCCGTTTGTCATAAACGGAACAACTGTTTTACCGCTCCAATTCTGTAATGACAGAAAGCTTGCAACGGCAGGAGCCATAGTGTACCACCATGTCGGCGTACCAACAGCTATAATATCATAGTCGGCAATATTGACACCAATTGGTTTTATTTCAGGTCTATAGTCTTTGCTGACCTCATCCTGACCTTGTTTAACAATATCATCATAACTGCCTGTATATGGAGTTACAGTATCTATTTCAGCAATATCAGCAGCTGTTTCTTTTTGTATCATTTTGGCAATGCGCTTAGTGTTGCCCATAGCTTGGGAATAATAAATAATTAACATTTTAGACATCGTTAATAACTCCTTTAGTTTTGCGGTTTCAAAGGTCCATAGAAGTATGATGCAGTAGCACCACCGTCAATAAGGAAATCTGCTCCCGTTATAAATGCGCCTTTGTCGCTCATTAAAAGCTCCGCAACATTTGCAACTTCGTCTGCCGTGCCCGGTCTGCCGGCAGGGCATTTTGCAAACATATTTTTATAAAAATTTCCTCTTGGTCCGTTAAATTCATCAATGGCAAGGGGAGTTACAATAATGCCCGGAGAGATAGAATTAATTCTTGCACCCTTTTCACCCCATTTAACAGCCTCTGCCATAACACGCTTTTCATTACAGCGCTTTGCCATTTGGTATGCGTGGAGAGTATCTTTGATATTTTCAGGCTGAAGAATATCAAGATTTAATAATTCTTCTGTTGGTGTTGTTGCCAACTGTTCATCAGCTTCTGGGGAAAGAGCAGGCATTCTGTGACCTGACTGACTTGAAATGGTTACACCCACACCGCCTTGCTTGATTACCTTGCCAACCTCTTCAAGCAAAACGGCAGTGCCATATAAATCAACCTTTAATATTGCTTCAATAGGAGCCTGACTTGGTGATACTCCTGCTGCGTTGATAAGTGCTGAAATTTCACCGAATTCTTGTGCTGTGGCAATTAAATTTAAGATTGATTGTCTGGATGATAAATCCATTTCCACAGGGGTTACATCATAGCCTGCATCATTCATAATTTTTGAAATCGTGATTGCATTTTCTATGCTTTTGTCACCAACAACAATTTTCTTGCCGTAACCGATTCTGCGTGCAATAGCCATACCAATCTGACCTGCACCTGTTAAAATAATTACTTCTTTATTCATTCTATATACACCTCTACCAGCTTTTCTTTTCCTTTGAGCAATCATGCTGCTTTTTTCTTTCTTCTACCATTTTTACAAACCATTCAACCATTGCAGGATCATAGTGGGAGAAAAACGAACTTTCTTCTTTATCAAGTATAGAAATTGCATTCATTTCATCATCGTTTAATTCAAAATCAAATACATTAAGATTTTCTTCCATTCTTTCTATATGTGTTGACTTTGGAATAACGACAACGCCTCTTTGAATGTGCCATCTTAGAATAACCTGTGCAATGCTTTTGTCGTGTGCAGCAGCAATTTCAGCAAGAACAGGGTTTGAGAACATATCACCTCTGCCTTCGCCGAAAGGAGCCCAAGCTTCAATCTGAACATGATATTTATCCATCCATTTTTTAGCATCCTTCTGCTGATTGAACGGATGTGTTTCCACCTGATTAATCATAGGCTTTATTCTTGCGAATGATGATATATCAACCATTCGGTCAGGATAAAAATTAGAAATTCCTATAGCCCTGATTTTACCTTCATCATATAAATTTTCAAGAGCACGATATGCCCCATAGTAATCAGAGAATGGCTGATGAAGAAGAACCAAATCAAGATAATCCGTTTGCAGCTTCTTCATTGAATCCATTACAGACTGCTTTGCCTCTTCATAACTATAGTGCTCTATCCAAACCTTTGTTGTTAAAAATATTTCTTCTCTCGGCACACCGGATTTTTTAATTGCACTCCCTACTTGCTCCTCATTAAAATAGCTTTGGGCCGTATCAATTGAACGGTAACCTGTTTTTAATGCATCAAGAACACATCTTTCACATTCATCCTGAGTTATCTGATACACACCATATCCTAAAATCGGCATTTTGACACCATTATATAATGTTACATATTCCATAACCAACTAATCCTTTTATCGCTTTATAACTGAGATTTTGCCCAATCGGCAATCTTTTTTTCTGAATTCAGTGTATCTGCACCGTGAATTGCAAGACCTTTTCCAAAGCTTGCGCCCTTGCAGAGATTTTTCAAATCGCTTTCACAATTTCCAAGTCCGCTGCCCTCGTGTGTCATAACAGCCATAACCTTTTTGCCTGTGAAATCAAGTTTTTCAAGCTGTGTGAATACAGCACAGGGAAATGTTCCCCACCAGCAAGGGCCACATACAAAAATATTGTCGTATTCCTCAATGCTGTTCATATATTCTTTCAGCTCAGGGCGAGCGTTTGAATTGAGTTCTGTTTTAGCCTCCTCAATACATACATAATAATCCTCATCGTAAGGCTTAACTGTATCAATTTCAAACAAATCTCCACCGATTGCTTTTTTGATAAATTCAGCAACAATTTCGGTGTTGCCCTTATCAATGCTTTTAATACAGCCGTTAAAGTAATTTTCGCCTTTTCTTGAATAATACAAAATTAAATTCGCTGCCATTTCAGACTCTCCTATTTATCTATTTTATTAAGCCAGTTTTGAACTTGCTCATTTGCTTCATTCTGTGCGTTTTGTGCCTCTCTTCCTCTGATTTCAAAAGCGTCTGTTATAACTGTTGCAGAAGGACAGGTATTTTGAATATTGCTTGGTGTTCCTGAAAGTCCACTGCCTTCGTGTGTGCAGAATGGAATTATTGTTTTGCCCGAAAAATTATAACTTTCAAGGAAGGTGTAAATTGCCATAGGCATATCGCTCCACCAGATTGGATAACCGATAAATACAGTATCATACTGTTCCATATTTTCAACAGTTCCGATTATTTCAGGTCTGGCGTTACTATCCTTTTCCTGCTTTGCAACCTCTGTGCATTCGTCATAGGTTTCGGGATATTTATTTACTGTTGTTATTTCAAACATATCTGCATTTGTTTTTTCTGCAATCATATCAGCAATAATATGTGTGTTGCCTTTTTCAATATTGCCAACGCCATAATTTTCACCTGTACGTGAGAAATAAACTACAAGAGTTTTACTATTTACAGAAGTATTATTTTCCGTACTTTCTGTTTGCTGTGCTTTTGTGGTGCTTGTTGTGGTGTCAGCTTCAGTATTTTCTGAATTGTTTGAGCATGCAGAAAATGCAAAAAGCATTAAAATTGCAAGTGTAATTGATAATAGTTTTTTCATAGTGATTTCTCCTTAATTATTATTTTGTTGAATTTGAACCACCGAAAACGGCAGACATTTTCATATTGTCAAGTGCAGTGTCTATTGCTTTAACTTCATCTGTTGAAAGCACAATATCAGCTGCGCCTGCATTTTCTTTTAATCTGTCAAGTTTTCTTGTGCCCGGTATGGCAACTAAATTCTTATGTTTGTTAATCATCCATGCCAGTGAAATCTGTGCAGGTGTTGCGTTTTTCTCTTGTGCAACTGTACGGATTAAATGAAACAGTTCCTCGTTCTGCTTAAAAGCCTTTGCTTTAAACTGAGGCATAAAACTGCGATAATCCGTCCCAAACTCAAATTTAGAGTTTTTATCATATCTGTCTGAAAGCACACCGTTTGCAAGAGGACTGAAAGCCACATATCCGATGTTCAGCTCCTCAAGAGTAGGAAACAAGCTGTCATAATTACGATACATCATAGAATACCTATTCTGTATTGCAGTAACAGGGCAAACAGCATGTGCCTTGCGGATATATTCCTCATTTGCTTCAGAAATACCCCAGTGCAAAATTTTGCCCTCTTTAATCAAGTCAGACATAACACCTGCAACCTCTTCAGCAGGAATTTTGTTATCAATTCTATGCTGATAATAAAGATCAATATAATCAGTCTGCAATTTTTTCAAACTGCCTTCAACAGATTTTCGTATTGTTTCCGGTCGAGAATCCATTTTAAGACCTAGAGGTGTGTGGCGAACTCCGAATTTTGTTGCAATAACAATATCATGTCTGTATGGCTTTAATGCAGCACCGACCAATTCTTCGTTATAAGCAGTTGAGCCGTCTTTGTTTTTGCCTGTGTAGCATTCGGCTGTATCAAAATAAAGATAACCCATATCGACAGCCTGATGCAGAATGGCGGTCATTTCTTTTGTATCAGCAGGTGCTCCTGATGCATGCGTCATCCCCATACATCCAAGACTGATTGCAGATACTTTTAAATCATTACCTAAAATTTTTGTTTTCATAGTTTTACCTCAATGAAAAATATTTTTGTTTCTGCTCTTATTTTATATTTTTTAATTAAGTTTAACAATTCGTATTTTACCAGTTATCCATAAGAAAAACTTATGAATAAAGACCATATCCCAAAAAAAGGATATGGTCCTCAATTAAAATTTTGATTTTAGTATTTGTGCAAATTCATTGATATATGGGTTTGTATTTTTAGGTTTCCAGAAAGCACAGTATTTTCGGTGAATAGGTTTATCATTGACATAAAGCGGAATACGGCAAAGTGTTGCACCATACTGTGCAGGCTTTTCCCCGCCCTCAATTGGCATAAAGCCTTTTCCGCCAAGCACCATTAAGCGTGCTTCCTCCAAATTCTCTGCAAACAGAAAATTCTCATTAAATCCAACTGTATCTCTGTAATATGTCCGTTCATTATCCTGCTGATTTTGAGATGCAATCAAAATACATGGAATGTTTTTTAAATCTTCAACAGTAACACTTATCCTATGCGCAATTTGATTTCTTGCAGAAATCTCAATAAAGCAGCTACTTGTTACCAGTTCAAAATTCACATAAGAATCTGAAAATGCACGGCGCTGGTCGTTGAGTACTAAATCAACCTTGCCGTCACGCAAAAGTTCATACAAATCCTCGTGATTGCCATTTATAATGTTGATTGCAATATCAGGGTGAAGTGCCGTAAATTCAGCAATGGTATGCTGAAATTCCTGACCGCCATAGCATTTTAAATAACCCACAGTAAGCTGATGTTCATTGTTGTCTGCGATTCGTTTTGTTTCATTGCAGAGCTTATCAAAATCCGCAGTAAGCGTCAAGCTTTTTTTATAAAAATGTTCACCGGCAGGCGTTAAGGAAAATCTGCGCTTTTCTCTGTTAAGCAGCTTTACACCAAGCTCATTTTCAAGTGCCTGTATCTGCTGTGATATAGCAGATTGAGAAATATAGCATTCCTCTGCTGCTTCAGTAAAACTTTTGCAGCGAACAACTGCTTGAAAATATTTCATCTGCTTAATCATCCTATCACCGCCTAATATTTGTATGTATCTATGATACTGTTTTTAATATATTTTTGTCAAATGTTTTGTTGTATTTGTGGTTAAAATATTTGTCAGAGATTTTTGAGAGACTCAAACTCTAAATTTGGTTTAAAATGGTATGTTTCAAAAAGTGATTTTGCAACTCTGACGCTGTCATTATTAGTTCCAATCCTTATAATAAAAGCAATATAAAAGATACATTGTCCAAAAGCACCATTAAGGGAGCTATCCGTTTTGAGCAGATGCATGGTCATAGAAATCATAACCAAAACGATTAAAAGTATTATTCTGAGCAAAAACAACCAATCCTTTTTATAAGATTGGTTGTTTTGCGTATCTATTTATTTATAGTTAATATAACATCATAGAAAATTATTTCTCTTACTTGATTTGCGATATTGTTCATTTTTTGAGCCCAGAGCATTTGATTTTCTGCTTTGAGTTCTTCAGTTACGCCTTGCTTTTGGGAAAGTTGTTCCAAAAGCCTGTCATACATTTCCTTTGCCCGAATATCAACATCGCGGAGATGTGAATTAAGCTTACCTTGAGTAAGTAAATTGTAATAAATTACTCTATGATTTTGTTTTAAATATTCCTTATGCCTTTGTCCCCAAAAAACCACTTCACAATTTGTTTCAGTTAACATAAGTGTAGGAATTTTAACATCTCCAACCTTGACATAACTTCCGTTTATCTTTTCATATAATGATTTCATTGCATTTTTCTCCAATATAAATATAATTTTATTGTTGTAAAATGCAAAATGCCATAACGATTGTTTTTACTTAATTTCAAAACCTTCGTTACGGCACCTCATCTAATGATAACCTCTTTTTATATTATTAAATATGTTAAAACTTTGACAAAGTAACTGTTAAGTGGTACACTTGCAATATAAGGTAATGAAGGGGAGCGGAGATATGGGCGAAAAGATAAAAAAAGCCTTAGGAATAAAAGGTGATTTTAAATCCACAATTGTTCCTATGATTAACTATAGCTATTCCAACATCTTTTTGGGCGGTGCCGGCTATATTATAAGTATGTACTTTACAATTTTCCTAACAGATGTTGTAAACCTTTCGCTTAATCAAGCCGGTATTGTGGTAATGATTGCAACAGTATGGGATGCTGTTACTGACCCTGTAATGGGCATTATTACAGACCGTACTCGTTCCAAATACGGAAAGCACCGAAAATACCTTCTTGTGGGAATTCCGTTTTTATTGATTTCTTATTCATTGCTTTGGAACAGCTTTGGATTAAGCGGTGCAGAAAATCCCAAAATGGCAATGATTTATTATGTGCTTATTTATATGCTTTATAAAACCGCGTTTACAATTATAAGTGTACCGCATACAGCTATGCTTCCGGAACTTGCACCTGAGTATGATTTAAGAACACAATATAATTCAGTTGGATACCTTTTTAATTCAGCAGGAATGGTTCCCTCATTCGGTATTGCAGTATTGGTTCTTACGATTTTTGGCTTTAATGATACCTTGACATCTGCATCACGAACACCATTTCTTGTGATAGGAATTGCACTGGCAGTCTTCTATTCGGTATCCGTATTTCTCACCTTCAAAACAACTCATGAACCAAGTTCACTGAATAATAAGGTTGAGAAACTTGATTTAGGATATATAATCCGTGAGTATGTGCTTGTATTTAAAAATAAATCCTTTAGACAATACTTCTTTATGAGTGTGGCATATCAGTTTGCTACAGGCTTTTATAACAATTCAAAGGTGTATTATATTAAATATCTTGCAAATCAATATGGCAAGTATGCAATTTTTAATGCCGTTGCAGGTGTGGCAGAAGCGGCTGCTTTTCCTCTTAACTATGAACTGACCATAAAGCACGGAAAGAAAAAGTGCGGAAATATTGTTACTCCGCTTATGATTGCAGGTCTTGCAATCGGATTGTTTATGCAGCAGGATAAGGGCGGTCCAATGTCCTATTTGTGGATTGCACTTATGATGCTCAGTATGATTTTGTATCCCTTTGGAATGTCAGGCTTAGGATTTGTGTCAAACAACATTTTCCCTGATATTACCGATGTTGACGAGATGATAACAGGCCGCAGACGAGAAGGTGTTATTTCAACCTTCAGTACTTTGATTAAAAAAAGCATCAGTGGTGTTATGGCTGCGATGGTTGGCTTTACATTGCAAGGCTTTGGTCTTGTAACAGGAGATAAGGTGGCTGAGTATGAAAAAACATCCGGTGTATTGTTTGAGCAAAGCTCTAACGCAATTTTTGGTGTCAGAATTTGTGTTGCTATTATACCTATTATTGCTGCTCTCGTATCATTGGTTTTATTGAAAAATTTTAAAATGACAAAGCAGGATCACGCAATGATTAGAGCTGCGATTGCAGTTAAGCACAAATACGGCTCAGTTGCTCTCACAGATGAACAGATTAAACGCTGTGAGGCTATTTCAGGTCAAAAATTTGAGAAAACATGGCTTGGCTGTGGTAATGCAGACAGTACATATAAATTAGAAATGAATGAAGATGGAGAATACACTATTCTTCTTGAGGAGGACTAAATTATGAGTGCTATTGATATTACGAAAACAAAACCGGACCCACCCGAAAAAAATGCTGAAAACTCTGTTAAAAAGTTTTTCTTTTATCTTATTCAGTGGACCTGGGGATTGCCTGTAAATCTTATTGGAGGACTTGCTTTTCTTTTTTGTACAAAGGTAAAAAAAAGACGCTGGCAGCACTTTGGATATGCGTATATTGTTTATATTCCTTGGAACAGCGGCGGACTTTCACTCGGCTTGTTTATCTTTATTAAGGATAATCATAAAAGTAAAGTATGGACATATAATACGCGTATTCACGAATATGGTCATACTTGGCAATGTCTTATTTTAGGACCGCTTTATTATATTGTGATTGCACTGCCGTCTGCAATCTGGTGCAATTTTTTTGAAGGCTACAGAAAGAAGAATAATGTGTCTTATTACAAACTTTACTGTGAGTCGTGGGCAAATTCATTTGGGCAAAAATTCTCAAAAATGAAAATGAAGCTCGATAAAAAATAATGCAGTCAAGCAAGTTAAATAAAACGCAGTGTCATTCAAGTGTCTAATAACAAAATATAATGTAAAAGGATTATTAACTGAACCGCTCCGGGTTGTGCTGTCTGCATAACTTGGGGCGGTTCAGGATTTGCCCCCCCTTATTATTAAACAAAAAGATTATTGAAAAATAATTATCCAATCACCATACCCCCATATACATCTTAAAAGCTAAATTTTAGAGTATTTAGCTAAATCTATTTGACAAGTGTTATTTTTATGTTAGACTTATAGAGCATGGGGGGATTATATGAAATATAAATATGTAATATGGGACTGGAATGGTACACTTTTTAATGATGTGCAGATAAGCATTGATACAATGAACCGAATGCTTGAAGAGAAGGCATACCCTCAAAGACTTGATAATGAATTATACAAGCGTATTTTTTCTTTCCCTGTTATTGAATATTATAAAAAAGTCGGACTGGATTTTGACAAGCATCCTTTTGATGAATTGGCACAGCTTTTTATTGATATGTATTCACAAGTGCAGGATGATGCAGCTTTATTTGATGGTGCCTGTGATGTGCTTGCGTATCTGAAAAGACTTGGAGTTAAGCAAAATGTTATTTCGGTTTGTGAAAAAGACAGGCTTGCTTATCAAATCAGTCGTTTTGATATCATAAATTATTTTGATGATATACTCGGTACGGATGATAATTATGCTGTTTCAAAGGTTGAAATTGCCAAGAAATGGTTTAATGATAATCATATTTCACCTGATGACGCTGTTTTTATTGGTGATACAGTGCACGATTATGAGGTGGCAAAAGCCGTTGGGTGTGATTGCATTTTAGTTTCAGACGGTCATCAGAATTGTGAAATACTCAGCAGTGCGGATGCGGTTGTAGTCAATAATCTGTATGAATTAAATAAAATATTTAACTAATTTTTAAAATTCAAGCAAATTGTTGAGTTTTTTATTCTCATATGTTACAATGTCAAATATATGTTGAAGGTCTTTGTTGCAATGAACCTATTGCCTTGCAACAAAAAATATATTGCTAAAGGAGAAATATAAATGAAATTTGCTGATTTTCCTCAGTCAGTCATTGATGAAAACGTTGATTACACCGTTAAAGAAATAACAAATGTGATCAAAAAGTACGGTCCCCGTGAGTCGGGTAACGAGAACTGCTTTGCAGCGCAAAAGCATATTAAGAAAGAGATGGATACATTCTGTGATGAAACAGGCTTTGAGTCATATAAGATGGCTCCTAAAGCATTCCTGCATTTTACCAAGCTTGTAAGTTCTGCAATTATTCTTGCAGTAGTTGTTTGTGCAGTGCTTGTGTTCACAAGTGTTATCAGCTTTTTTGTTGCTCAGTGCATCGTTTGCGGAGTTGTTGGTGTTAGCTTATTGATTACTGTTATGGAGTTTTTGCTTTACAAACAGTTTATGGATCCGCTTTATAAAAAGGTTGAGGGTCATAACCTTTATGGTGTAAGAAAGCCAAGAGGCGAGGTTAAAAAGAGAATTATCATCAGCGGTCATATTGACTCTGCTTATGAGTGGCGTCACAATTATTACAGCACAGATAAAATTAAGCTGATGGGTCCTTTAATGGGTCTTACAATCGGCGGTGCAGTTATTTCATTCATTTTATCAATTGTTGCCATTATTGCTAACTTTGTTAATATGGGCGGATTTGGTGCATTTATCACAGATTACAGCTACTATTTCCATTTTGTTACTGCTTTAGCTATGGTAACACTTTTCCTGTTCATTGACTTCAAAACGATTTCACCGGGTGCTAATGATAACCTTACAGGAACATATGCTGCTGTAGCTGCACTTCGTATGCTTGATATGGCTGGCGTTGATTTGGAAAACACAGAGGTTTGTGCTATGATTACCGATGGTGAGGAAGCAGGACTTCGTGGTTGTAAGCAGTGGGCAAAGGACCACTATGATGAGTATGTTAATGGTGGCGTAGAAACTGCAATTCTTTGCGTTGATACCTTAACCGATTTAGAGTTCCTTAATGTGTATAATCGTGATATGACAGGTACTGTTAAGCACAGTCCTGAGTTCAGCCAGCTTGTTATGGATTCTGCAATTGAAGCAAATCATAATG
>CAYNGP010000018.1:0-27918 GCA_964396885.1 uncultured Bacteroides sp.
TGGTAACAGTTGCTGCATTTGAGAAGTCCCTCTTTGTTGCATACTGAATCTGATAACCTGTTGTCTGACTTGCCTGCTTGTTCCATTTAAGAGTGAAGCCCTTTGAAATTGCCTTAAATCCGCCTTTATTGCTTGGAACAAACTCTGTTCCCTTTGGATTGATATAATATGGTAAGGTTGTTGTGCCGCTATAGTTACCCTTCATTTTAACGGTTACTGTGTATCTGCCGACATTTTTTGAATTGGCATTTGAATAAGTAACTGTATAATGCGTACCGTTTGTCAGCTTATTGCCTTTTGCATTTTTCACGGTAACTGTCGGCTTCTGTGTCTTGCCGTTTGTAGTAAATGTATTGGCATTAAGCTTTACTGTTGAACCGGTCATAGGCTTGATTGTATAGGTTACTCTTTTGAGTCCTTCGTATCTGTCACCTATAAAATCAACACGAACATTATATGAGCCAGCCTTAATTGAATTTTTATTCTGATATGTAATCTTATAATCCTTGCCAAGGGTAAGGGCATTACCCTGTGAATTCTTAACAGTTACTGTCGGAACCTGTGCTTTGCCTGTGTATGTATAGCTTGTTTTTGATAATGTAACAGTTGCTTTAGGAATTACACTCTTAACAGATTTGCCGCAGCCCTTACATTTGCGAACCATTGAGCCATCCTTGTCAGCAGTAGCCTTTACAGAGGTAGTCAAGGTATAATTGTGATAACAGCTGAGTTCCTTAATAAGCTGATTTGAATAATAAATGACATTTTCATCCATCGCACCATTTGAGGTACTGTTAACACCAAAATACTGCCACATATCAGCCTTAACACCTGTTTTTCCGATTTCAACCTGTGAAGTGAAATTGCTTGGCTTGGTGTTTGGATAATAGGCATACCATGTTTTATAACCCTTTGATGCTACTGTTTTAATATCAATATAATTTGTAAACCAGTTCTGATTTGCATAAACCATAGGAACATAGCCGGCATTTTTAATTTTATCACAGAAGGTCGTCATCTGCTTTGTGAGCTGAGTCTTACCAAATTTTGTCATTGATGCATCTTCCATATCATATGCAACAGGAAGCGTGAAATTCGGATAATACTCGCCAAGCTGAGAAAGGGTATCAATAACAAAATCAGCCTCTATATCAGCCTCTTCAGTTGAATAAGCATAGCTGTAAAGATATACACCAAAATCCATACCTGCTTCAGTAGCTGCTTTTACATTCTTCCAGAAATACTGATCAAGATGATTATAGTAACCAAGTCTGATCATAACAAAAGACTTTCCGTTTTTCTTAACAGTATCATAGTTAACTGTTCCGTTATGCTCTGAAACATCAACACCGTATGACACATCAAGCGCCAGTGCACTGAAACCTGACAGTATAATTGACAGAGCCATAATTACTGATAAAAACGCACTTAAAGTTTTCTTCATACCATTTCCTCCATAATTTTAAATACAATACTTATATCATATCATTCATTTATATTCATTGCAACAGAATAAATCTTCCTGCAGCAAACATTCAATCGGTTTATAGTTACCGACCTCACTCTTAGTTTATAATAACAAATCATATTTGTCAAGAGAAAAAAGTAAGAGGCGGATTATATCCGCCTCAATAAATTATTTTAATGTTACCACAGATTTTGTACCGCTGTTCCAGCTCGAATAGAATGTGCCTGTGCCGATTTTCTTGTAAGTTCTTATCCTTACATAATATCTTGTATTGCCCGCTCTGTTCTTAAATGTATAGCTGGTTGTGTTTGGATTTGCTATGGTAACAGTTGCTGCATTTGAAAAATCCCTCTTTGTTGCATACTGAATCTGATAACCTGTTGTCTGGCTGTTCTGCTTATTCCACTTAAGGGTAAAGCCTTTGGAAATGGCTTTAAAGCCGCCCTTATTACTTGCTAAAAATTCAACAGGCTTTGGATTGATGTAATAGGTAAAGGTTTTTGAACCGCTGTAATTACCCTTCATCTTAACAGTAACCGTGTATTTGCCAACATTCTTTGAACTTGAATTTGAATATGTTACTGTGTAATCTGTTTTATTAACCAGCTTTTTGCTGCCATCCTTAACAGTAATGCTTGGCTTTTGTGCTTTGCCGTTTGCAGTGAACGTATTCTTGTTAAGGCTTATCGTCGGCAATGTGGTTTTAGCCTTGATTTTGTAGCTTATTTTCTTTGCATCATAGCCTGCATAATTACCGATAAATTTAACTGTCATAGTATAATTGCCTGCATTCGTTGAATTGGCATTTGAATATGAAACAGTAAAATCAGTTTTATAAACCATCTGTCTGCCCTTAGCATCCTTAATGGTCACAGTAGGCTTTTGAACCTTGCCATTATATGTGAAGGTGTTCTTTGAAACAGTAAAGGTTTTCGGTGCCGGTGCTTTTGGTGTCGCCTTTGATATTGTAAATGTCAAAGTAGCTTTACCAGTATAGTTGCCTATAAACTGAATGTTAACCTTTGCATTTGAGCCGGCATTAATGTTATTACTGTAGCCTGTAATCTTATAATCTGTATTGAGAACAAGATTAACCTTTGTGCCATCCGATTTGACATAGGCTAATTTAAAGTTTGTTGGCTTTATTTCCTTGCCTGTATAGGTGTATTTTTCATTATTGATAACTGCATTTTTAAAGGTCGCACTTAAATCCTTTTGTTTGTCAACAGAATAATTATAATTTGTAACAGTTCCAGCCTTAAGGTATTTGCTGCCGGATAAGGCTTTTATTTTAACGGTTCCCTTACCCTTATAATTCTGATTACCATCTACGGACACAACTGTGTAATCAACACCATTTTCAAGCTTAGTAACCTCACCTGTGCTGCTGTCTGTAAGCTTAAGCACAGAGAAATAGCTTTTAACATCATCACCAAACGTCAAGCTGACATTTCCTTTAATAATGTTGGCAATATCTGCCTTTTCAATGGTAAACGGAATTTCAATAACTCCACAATAGTTACCACAGTACTCTATACGAACAATATAATTCGCAGGATTTTTTGGAGTAACAGCTGTTTTATTTTTATCGCCCTTAACATAACAATAGAATTTATAATCCGTATTCAGTTTAAGATGCTTTTTAGTTGTATCATAAATATCAGTAGAAATAATCAGAGTAGCTGATCTGTATTCTATTGTAATGGACGGTGCACCTTCACCGAAAGCAGAATTATTAACTGTTGAATCTGATAAATCATAATTCTCCCACTTACTCATATCAAGTGGTAAAATATGAATTTTCTTGGTAACAACCGAATTATCTATGGTCGATGAAATATTGAAATCATAATCACCTGCATCAAGCAGATACTGATCAGCACAGTTATATTCAATACCACTTGCAAGATCAATTACTTCAAGTGAGTAATAATAGCCTGTTGAATAATAGGTAAAGCCGTCTGCAGTTACCTTTCCGTTCTTATCATCATTAATCTTAAAGGTATTTCCGCTTCCGTCAATCAACAAATAATTTTCAAGATTATACTTGCCGTCACTTACATATTCCTCATTAGCATCAGCAGTTCTTCGGCGTGTAACAATTACATCAAGCTTACTTGAATCAATGTTGGAAATATTAAAGCGGTAATTCTCAACGCTCCAGCCTGATGTAATACCATTGAATTCGGAATATACCTTCTGATGATTTGCCGTTTTAAAGGCTTCATCCTCAGTACCTCTGAGGAAAAAGCTATAATTTATAATTGTATAATCATTTGAAATTTTTCGGCTGTGCTGTGAACTGAAAGTGCTGTCAACTGCATACCATTCGTAATCGGTATCAAAACAGTCTTTAAGTTTGACCATATTCCATGCGTGAGGGTCTGACGCCTTACCGGCCGATTTATCATAGTCACCCTTAACAATTGCACAATCAATGCCGTTATACTGGCACATATAATAAAACAAAGCAGAATAGCCTTCACACACTGCAAGTCCCTGATTCATTACCTTTGTTCTGTAAAGCCCTTGCAAATCCTGTGTGTATTGCATATCAACGAGATATGACATCTGACCGTTTTCTGACTTTTTATAAGTAAAATCATCCTCATAAGCACCGTCAAGATAACCAAACAGTGCACCATAAGCGGAGTGTGCCACCTTAAAAATATCACCATTTTCCGGATATTTGATGTGATTCTTATCCTCATATAAATCTGTAAAATAAGAGGTATGCTTTGTAATGTAATTAAAAATTGACTTAACAATATAATAATCTCTTTCATCGCCTGTCGAGGCACTGATTGCAGCATTTGAGGTGATATAATCCTCATTCCACTCTTCAACAAACTGTCTTACCTGCTCCTCCTGATGTGCAGTTGTCATACAATTAATTGAAACGCTGATATAAAAGAAATTATAATCTTTACAATAGCTTGAATCTGATACTCTATATGAACTGCCTGTATCCAAAAAGCTTGTTACCATTTTTAAATAATCACCGGATGCAGGGTTTGATGTTTTTTTATAAACATCGTCGGTCAGTATATCAAAAATCGTCTTGACATATTTTTGAGTTAGCTTTTCGCTCAGTGATGTGTATTCAGCCTGAGGCAATGATGTATCAACATTTTCAGTCAGCTTTGCGTTATCAGTTACAAAATAAAAGGATATGCCGCTGTCACGGTTCAGCATTGCGCTTCTTACCTTATCTGTTACTGCGTTCAGGTTATTGCTGCCGTCATAAAGCTCACACTGATGCCATTCATTATTCGTAACAACCCAGTATTCATCATTTGCTCTGTCAATATAATACTTATCACCGCTGACATACCTCTCGCCTTCCGTATGCTGTGCAGCTTGTGCAGTAATCGGTAATACAACAGCAAACAAAATACAGATTGCAATAAACAAAATATATTTTATGAATCGATAACCTTTTTTGCTCTGTTCCATATACAAAAACCTCAACTAAAAGAATTATTTAATACATTTATCAGCAAAATCAACAATATCGCTGTAAACCTCATCCTTATTAAGCTCATTCAAAATTTCATGCCTGCCCTGTGGGTAAAGCTTCATATTAACATTTTTATGACCTGTTGTCTCGAGCCTGTCATAAATTTCTTTGATACCCTTTGAATAATCACCAACAGGGTCCATATCACCGCTGACAAGAAGAATGTCAAGATTCTTTGGCAACTTATTATACCAATCGTCGCTATTGGCAGCGATATTCAATTTAACCAAATCATTCATACCCTGGGCAGAGAAAAGGAAGCCACAGTACTTATCTGCAATATATTCATCAACAATCGCATTATCACGAGTAAGCCAGTCAAAATCTGTTCTTTTGTCAAACTGATTGCCGTATGAACCAAAGGTCATTTTGTCAAGCAGCTTGCTCTTATGTGTATAGCCTGTAAGCTTTGCCATAAGTGCAGATACCTTGTCACCAACACCGGCAATAGGATTTGAGCCGCCTGTACCCATATAAATAGCACCGCAAAAGCCTGCATCACTGTACCACGCCGTAAAGCAGCGAACAATGAAAGAGCCCATTGAGTGACCCATAATTATAATTTTTTTATCAGGATTTTCCGCCTTCGCCTTATCAAAAGTCGTCTTTAAATCCTTAACAAGATTTCTGTAGCCATCCTTTTTACCAAAATAGCCTGTAAGATTAAAATTCTGATTTGATATGCCGTGGTTTGCCATATCGTGCATATATACGGCATAGCCATTATCGGTCAAATAGCTGATAAAATTATAATACCTTTTCTGATGCTCAGCCATACCGTGATGAATGACAAAGACTGCCTTCGCCTCGCAATTTTCAGGTGTGTACACATTGCCATAGATTTCACACTCACCTGTCGCAGATGTGAAATGGTATTCTTTTATATTCATAACATTACCCCTCAATAATATTAATTAATAACGCTTTTATTATTCTTCACTCGGAATATCGGATGTACAGTGACAGCACTTTACTGCATCAATCGGAATTTCGCTTTTGCAAAACGGACAAATTTTGGTTGTCGGCTCTTCCGCTTTCTCAGGCTCTTCTTTTTCAAGCTTTTTGCCAAGTTCTACTGCTTTATTTACAATTTTAACCATACAGAAAATAATCAGTGCCATAATCAAAAAATTAATAACTGCTGAAATAAAAGCACCATAATCTATGTAATTATCACCAATCAAATGAAGCTTTCCCTGAATTTCTGCACCGCCGATACAATTGATAAGCGGCTTGATTATATTATCTGTAAGTGATGTAACGATGGATGAGAAGGCACCGCCGATAATAACACCGACAGCTAAATCCATTACATTACCCTTAGATATAAATTGCTTAAACTCCTGTAAAAACTTTTTCATGCTTTTATTCTCCTTTTTATTTATATAATTTAAATATAATATTATATTCCTGTAAAATCGAACTTCGGAATAAAGTTCTTGTCGGCAGACTCAAGCTCCTGCAAAAACAGCTTTTCAAGTCCTAATGACAATGCAAAATCGCAAACCTTGTCATATTCCCTTTGTGTTATTTTTCTCTTCAACTCAGGTGTGCTCTCAAGTTCACCACAAGGCGTGTATTGTGCCATAAGTGATACAAATGTATCAGGCAGATTCTCGTGAATCCACTTTAATATTTCTATTGACGAATTCGTGTTTTGCGGCAGAATTAAATGACGCACAATCATACCGCTTTTTATCATTCCGTCATCGTCAAAGCTGTCACTGACCTGACGCCGCATCTCTAAAACTGCGGCAGAAGCCTTTTCAAAATAATCCTCTGCCCTTGAATATCTTAAAGCCTTATCATTTCTTATATATTTTAAATCAGGCAGATAAATATCGATAAGTCCATCAAGCGCTTTCAGCGACTCAACATCCTCGTATCCGCTGCTGTTATAAACAACAGGCACAGGGCTATGCCATTTTGACAAAACCTTTGCAAGCCGTTTGGCATAGTGTGTGGGATTAACCAGATTTATATTGTTAGCACCCTGTTCAATAAGGTTTTCAAAGATTTCAATCAGCCTTTCGTCACTGACTTCCATACCCTTATTATCCCTGCTTATTTCATAATTCTGGCAATACACACAACGTAAATTGCACCCGCTGAAAAACACGGTTCCACTGCCTTCTTCACCGCTGATACAGGGCTCCTCCCAATAATGGAGCGCTGCCCTTGCCACCCTGAATACAGACGGACTCTGACAAAAGCCTGTTGTTATATCTCTGTCAACATTACATTTTCTTGGGCAAATTGAACATATCATAATAGTGCTTTATAAATATCTCCCTTTTTAAATGGGGTTTGTGCTGCAATCTCCTTGGCTGCGCTGTTAACGGACATCCCCTTATCAACAAGTGCCTTAGCCATATTTACTGCATCATCAAGTGTAATTTCAGCGACCTGCTCAGCCTTTTTGCCCTCAATAACAAGAACAATTTCACCCTTTATTCCGCCATTAGAATAAACCTCAGCGGCTTCTTTAAGCGTCGTTTTTATAACCTGCTCGTGGATTTTAGTTATTTCACGAACAATAGCGATCACCCTGTCCCCTAATGTATTATATAAATCCTTAAGGGTATTTGCCAGCTTATGCGGTGCTTCATAAAAAATTAAGGTGCGTTTTTCGTCTTTGATTTCCTCTAAGTGATCACGTCTTGACTTTTTATTGACAGACAAAAAGCCCTCAAAGGTAAAACGTCCGCTTGGCATACCTGATATTGCAAGTGCTGTTGCAAATGCTGTAGGACCCGGAACAGACTCAACCTCTATACCCATTTCGTGGCAAAGCTTAACCAAATCCTCACCCGGGTCACTGATTGCAGGCATACCTGCATCTGTTACAATTGCACAGCTTTCACCATTTGCAATACGTGAGCAGATGATTTCACCACGCTCACGCTTATTGTGTTCAAAATAGGAAACCATTTCTTTTTTTATATCAAAATGGTTAAGCAGCTTCATTGTAACCCTAGTATCCTCTGCTGCAATAAAATCAACACCATCAAGGACCTCAACCGCTCTTGGTGAAAGATCACCCAAATTACCTATCGGTGTTCCGACTACATATAGCTTACCGCTCATTTATCATACCCATCAGCATAAGAGCCATAGATTTCCAGCATTTCATCCGTGAATTTGCCGTTTTCCTTTTTAATGACAAGCTGGGGCTCAACTCGTAAAAACGGTTTTGCACCCTTTTGACCCTGCACTAAAAACAGGAAGGGCTGCTCCCCTGACTTGTCCTGAACAAAACGTAATCTCTTTGGCTCAAGCTTATACTTTCTCATTATTTCAAGTGTGTCAACCAGCCTTTCAGGGCGGTGGCACATACAAAATCTTCCGCTGTATTTCAGCAGATATGCTCCTGCTTTAACTGCATCCTCAATATTGCAGCAAACCTCGTGCCGTGCAATCCTTGCACTTTCACCAAGGGACTCAATGCCTGTACCTATCGGTTTATACGGAGGATTCATCGTTACTAAAGAAAATTCCTCTGCCCCAAATACCTTGTTGATTTCCCTCAAATCGCAGTTATAAGCCTTTATTCTGTCAGCAAGATTATTAATCTCTATAGAATGGCTCACCTGATCAAATGCATTTTGCTGAATATCCAAGCAGGATACATTATTGATTCTGCTGTCCCTGAGCCACAAAAACGGAATAATTCCGCAGCCTGTTCCCATATCAAGAGCCTTGTCCCGTGCCTTGATTTTTGCAAAATGAGAAAGTATAACCGCATCCGTTCCAAAGGTGTGGTCGCTTGAAACAGCTAATTTTATTTCATCACTTAATCTTTCATAATTATACATAAGTTTATTATAGCATACTGCCCAAAATTTTACTACTAAAGAAAATATAAACAAATCGACTGCTTAATGTTTCATATCCTTCGCAGCATTTTTCCAATAATTCTTCAGCATTTCAAGCATCTGCTTTGCATCCTCAATTTCAGTATTTTGATTATATGGCTTCATTTCGCTGAAGGTACCCGACTCACTGACAATACCAAGCAGCCATTTGCCAATCAGCTTCTTTTTGTATTTAAAGATAAAACATTCAATTCCATCTTCATCTCTGAAATAGTTCGTATTTTCTATTTTTACAGGCTTTGCACCTAATTCGTTAGGGTGACTAAGCCAGTTAATCAGCTGTTCCTTTGACTCGCTGACTTTCTTTTGAAAGAATTTTTTCAGCAGTTTTTCATCAAGCGTAATGATAATATGCTCTTCATCAAATCTCGGATAGTTATCAAAGCCTGCAGCAGCTTTAAATTCATCAAAGGTCAATTCGCTGAGCACTTTATAATTTCCATTATCAATTAAGGCAACATTCCAGTTCTGCACCTTATCCTTTAAATCCTGATTATAACCAAAAGGTATATTGGCTTTTAACGGAAATATTGTTGGAACGTCAACCGTTAAAGCATATCTTGCCAGAATCTTATCATTGCCCATATCGTACAGAATTGGCTTTGCATAATAGCAGTCTATCCTCTGCTTTTCGTCAATGTAATTCTCATACAGTTCATAAGCCGTTTTATTGTCAACAGTGTTCATTCTGTTTATAAAGTCTGTTTCAAGGCATATCGGATAAATACTGCCAAATATGGTGAGCCCTTCCTTTAAAAACTCTTTTGCAAAACCCTCATTATACTGCAACGCTTCAAGCTTTAAGTCATTAATCTTATCAAGGTTGTACTCCTCACCCTCCTGCAAAAAGCGCTCAATCCCAAAGGTTATGCAATAATTATTGATAAATTTATAGAAATCATCAATATCATTTCTTGTTGCAGGATAATTCAAAATAAGCTCTAAATCATAATCATCATTAAGAACAAATCCAAAACCCCTGCCAAGCTTTTGTGTACTCCAGAGGACGAACACCGTATTTCTTAATTCCTCTTCACCCTCATACAGTTCTGTAACATAAGCAGCATTTGAAATTCCAAAGCACAAACCTTGATTTTCACAAAAATCTTTAACAAATTCAAGTCCGATTTTATGAATCGAATTGGGATTTTGCTTTATATTCACAACTAATGACATCGTATCACCCTATTCGTAAATCTTTCTATAAACAATTATAACAAATTGAATTATTCATATCAAGAACTATAACAAAAAAGGAACGACTCAAACATCGTTCCTTTATCGTTTTAAAATATTAAATTACTGCTTAGCACCATTGTCGAACATTTCAAGTGCTTTAACAGAAACTGCAAAGCAGTCTGCAAGACCATCAAGGTTCATATTGTCATATGTATCACGGCGGGTATGGTAATAATCCTCTAACTTATGATTAAGACCTGTGATACCTGTTGAACGGAAGCCTGCCTGTGCAAAAGCAGCGTTATCTGTTGCACCGCCGAGAGGAGGTACCCAGCCCTTAATACAGTGAATATTAAGCTCCTGTGCTGCTTCCATAAACAAATCAGATACATCCTTATCTGCCTTAACAGTACCGTTAAGGTCACGATAGTTTGTCATCAGATATTTAGGATCATGAATTGTGTCGTATGAGAAGAAGAATGTAGGTACATCCTGATATTCGCCCTTATGAGCCTCACACCAAGCCTTTGAACCACGAAGACCTGCTTCCTCAGAGCCTGTAAGAACAACACCAACCTCCGTATTTTCCAAGGTGATTCCTGCATCCTGCAGTGCTTTCATAACAGCAATACCCATATAACAGCCTGACAGGTTATCGTTTGCACCGTCAACAACTCTCTTTTCGTTCCACATCCAATACAAGCCGATTAAGAACGGAACAAAAACAAGACCGATTAATGCAAACTTAAAGAGCGGAGAAGACTTGTCAATCATAGCAAAGCCAATACCGTTCTGCACCGCATACATAATTGAAATAACCATATAGTAAACAGCACCCACACCACAGATGATAGCATGACCCTCAAAGCCTACACCACCAAGCTTGTAGTTAACAGGCCATTCCCAAGCAGCATCCGGGTGACCGTTAAAGAAAATTCTGCGCTTAACCTCGCCAGTGCAATGCTTGATTGCAGTAACATTGTGCCCTGTTTTTTCAGGGAAAAATCTGTCCATTGTCTTTTTGTAAAGACCAAATTGCAGAAAAGCAATAAGAAGACCCACAACAATTAATACTGCTGATACAATCGGACAAAAGAAAAACAGTACGATTGCAGCAAGCACAAATGTAATTGTGAAGTAAATCCAGCCAAAGAATGAACCCGGGTTTTCTTTAAAGCTTTCAACATTAGCCTCGTCACAGCCACAATCTTTTTTAAGAACCTCAGCCATATATTCGCAGGCAATTTTTTCACCCTCTGAACCGGGATCACGCTTAGGCATATCCTTACAAATATGCGTGATTTCATCAATCATATACTGGGCGTAATCTTTTTTCTTGTTAATAATACTTTTTAAATTCATTGTTACCCCTCCTTAATAATGAATCCATTATAACTTAATCCAATGCCTTTTGCAAGAAGGCACGAAGAATTTCGCTCTTAGGATTATCAAACACCTCTGAAGGTGTTCCGTACTCTTCGACAACACCATTTGCCATAAACATTATTTTATCCGAAACATTCTTTGCAAACTGCATCTCGTGCGTAACAACAATCATTGTGCTGTCGCCTGTTTTGAGTGAGCGAATTACATTGAGCACCTCGCCTGTTAATTCAGGGTCAAGAGCTGATGTAGGCTCGTCAAAGCAAAGAATATCAGGCTTCATAGCAAGAGCCCTTGCAATGGCAACACGTTGCTGCTGACCACCTGAAAGCTCACAGGGATATGCTGATTTCTTTTCGCCGAGTCCTACTCTTTCAAGTAGCTCGTATGCATTATTTTCAATCTCACTGATTCTTTGGGCTTTATAATTTTTGCTCAGTGTACCCTCTTTTTTCATAACCTTAAGCTCATCCTTTAAAGCAAGCTTTGGTGCAAGCGTCAGGTTATCAAAAACAGTATATTGAGGGAACAGATTAAACTGCTGGAATACCAAACCAAAATGCAGTCTGTTTCGTCTTATTTCTTTCTCGTTAAGCGTGCTTCTGTCATTGGTGTCAAACAAGGTTTCGCCGGAAACCTCAATTGAGCCCTGATCGGCAATCTCCAAAAAGTTAAGGCATCTCAAAAGCGTTGTTTTACCGCTGCCTGATGAGCCGATGATTGACAGCACATCACCCTTTTCAAGTGAAAAATCAATACCCTTTAACACCTCGTTATTACCGAAGCTTTTATGTATATTTTTAACATCTAATATTGCCATAGTATTAACCTCTGTAATAATCAAGCTTCTTTTCAATTCTTCCAAACAGAATTGTAAGAATTCCGTTGAACAACAGGAAAAACACACCTGTGTAGAATAATGGCCAGATAATTCCCCTTGCAGAGAATCTGTCTGCCGCCATAATAATTTCACTTACTGCAATTACTCTTGCAAGTGATGTATCCTTAACCAAAGTAATAATTTCATTACTCATAGGCGGAATAATTCTTTTTACAACCTGCATAAGAACGACTTTAAAGAAAATTTGCGGCTTAGTCATACCAAGCACCTGACCTGCTTCATACTGTCCCTTTGGTATGCTCTCGATGCCGCCCCTGTAAATCTCAGAAAAATAGCAGGAATAATTGATAACAAAAGCTATCAGTGCAGCAGTAAAGCGCACCTTAATCGGAAAGTTAAACAGTAATCCGGGAACATACAGCACCACAAAAAGCTGCAGCATAAGCGGTGTGCCCCTTATAATCCAAACAAACGTCTTTGAAAGCCATTTAAGTGGTTTGAATTTTGATGTGGAGCAAAAGGTGATAATCAATCCCAACGGCAGTGAAAACAAAAGTGTTAAACCAAACAGCTTAACATTTTCGCCAAAGCCCTTGAGAAGCTCGGTTGAAACCGATAAAAAGCTACTCATATAATTCCCCTATCACAAATAAACTAATAAAAATTCATTGACGGAAGCACCAAAAAGATGTTTCCGTCGCAGAATAAAAGTTTAAATTTTTAAAATAAATTATTCAGCAATAAGCTGTTCGCCAAGCTTATACTTATCAGCAATCTTCTGGAGTGTGCCGTCAGCAATAAGCTCTTTTCTTGCCTTGTTAACCTCAGCAGTGATATCGCTGTCCTTTCTGAAAGCAATACCATACTGCTCATCAGCAAAGCTTGCACCATCAACAATAGCAATGTCAGCGTAATCTGTACCCTCACCAAGTGAGCCGATACCTGTTACATAGTCGATAACAGCAGCATCTGCTGTACCTGACTTAACCTCCATCATAGCCTTAGCCATGCTGTCAACAGCTGTGTAGTTGCAGCCCTCAAAGAAAGCGTCTGTTGTAGCAACCTCTTCACCAGCTGATTCCTTTTCAGCAACTACTGTTAAGCCCTTGAGTGAGCCTGCAGCAGTATATTTTTCAACATTCTCAGCCTTAGTAATAAGAACCTGCTTGTTGTTCATATATGGGTCCGAAATTGACATTGAAGCAATTCTTTCATCTGTAATTGTTAAACCATTCCAGATACAGTCAATATTCTTTGCATTAAGCTCGTTTTCCTTAGCTTCCCAGCTGATAACCTGGAACTTTGGTGTAACGCCGAGCTTTTCACAAACTGCCTTACCGAACTCGACCTCAAAGCCTGTAAGCTCTGTTTCAGCCTCGTCAGCATAATAATCCATAGGAGCAAAAAGTGTGATACCGATAACAAGCTCACCCTTGTCCTGTACATAAGCTAAATCTGAATCTGTTTTTGCATCTGTCTGCGGTGCATCTTCCTTTGTGCAAGCAGCAAATAAAGTACCCACTGAAACGAGCATAAGCACTGCAAGCAAAACTGATAATACTTTTTTCATTTTTAATATCCTTTCAAACATTTACTTTTCTACCGTGGTAGCACAACAGCACTTTGCCACAGTAAAATATTATATATTCATTATAGCAAACAATATAATAAAAAGCAATAAAAAAATAAAAGCAGAGCATTCGCTCCGCTTTAACAAAACAATATGTGAGAATTAATTTACAATTACAGCAATATCTAAAATCAATACAATCAGAATTTCTCCGTAAAAAGAAAATTACTATCTCTTTCGAGATAGTAATTTTCTTAGATGTACTAATAGAATTGAAATTCTCATATTTCTTACAAACAGTCGACGTATTGAAACAAATATGTCTACAAAAGAAATAAGATGAACTCCGGAGAAACATTAGCACAAATTTCAAAGATTTGATGTTTGATGTAAGTTCTTTTACATTATAACACACAATATAAAAAAAGCAAGAGAAAAATCAACTTTTTTTAAAAAAATTGTGTATTTTTTATAAAATTGCAAAAATAATTGACACATCTTCAAAAAGTGTATTATTTCAGGAAGCCATTGACTATTTGTTCCTCTGCTTCTTCGGCAGTCAAACCAAGAGTCATAAGTTTTACAATCTGCTCGCCGGCAATTTTACCGATAGCTGCTTCATGAATCAAAGCCGCATCCAAATCATTTGCAGTAATTTCAGGCACAGCACTGATAACCGCATTGCCCATAATAATCGCATCACATTCCGAATGACCTGTGCATTTATTGTTGCCGTTAATCTTAGAATAAAAAATCTGCTTTGAATTATCCTTGGCAACTGAACGTGAAATAACATTTGCACTGGAATTTTCGCCGTCCATATCAACATCAAAGCTAGTTTCAGCCAACTGATTGCCGTGCGTCATAAGCTTTTCTGTAATAACAATTTTAGCATCCTTATCAAGCCTTGCCTTGGTTGAACGCTTAGTGGAGTCAATTCCCTTAATCTGAATTGTTTCCATTTCAAGGAAGCCGCCCTCTTCAATGTCAACAATCGTTTGCGGGTTCATAACTCTTTCGCCTGTTCCCTCACCTGAGCCATAATGCTTTTCAACATACTTGACCTTAGCATTTTTACCGATATGGAAAGAATGAATACCATCGTGCTTTGAACGATTATCACCTGCATTGTGAATACCGCAGCCGGCAACAATAACAATATCAGCATTTTCGCCGATATAAAAATCGTTATAAACACTTTCCTCAAGTCCGCTTTCGCTGATGATTACCGGAATATGAACACTTTCGTTTTTTGTGTTCGGTTTAACAATGATATCAATTCCGGGCTTGTCCTCTTTTGTAACGATATCAATATTAGCAGTTGTATTTCTTCCTGCCTTTGCACCATTTGCTCTGATGTTATAAGCACCTGTAGGCACCTCATGCAAATCCGCAACCTGCTCAAGAAGCATTTTTTGAATCTGATCCATACTTATTCCTCACACTCCTGCTCTGAATAAAATCTGCAGCCGTCAGCACCGCCAAGCACCTGACCGAGCATTTCATCCCTGCTGCCGCTTGCCTTAACCTTTCCATTTGCAAGAATCACTATTTCATCAGCAATTTTTAAAATTCTTTCCTGATGAGAAATAATTATAATAGTATTCTCTTTTTTAGACTGCATTCTTTCAAACACCTTAATAAGATTATGGAAGCTCCACAAATCAATACCTGCCTCAGGCTCATCAAAAACAGAAAGCGGTGTCTTTCTTGCAAGCACACTTGCTATCTCTATTCTTTTCAGCTCACCGCCTGAAAGACTGGCATCAACATCACGGTTAATATAATCCCTTGCACAAAGTCCTACCTCTGACAGATACTCGCAAGCACCTGCTGCTGATAAATTCTCACCTGCTGCAAGTCTGATTAAATCAATAACCTTAACACCCTTAAATCTTACAGGCTGCTGAAATGCATAACTTACTCCAAGCCTTGCTCTTTCAGTAATACTCATATCAGTTATATCAACCCCGTTATAAATAATTCTGCCCTCGGTTGGCTTTTCAATACCTGCAATCAGATTTGCAAGTGTTGATTTTCCGCCGCCGTTAGGTCCTGTAATAACAGTGAATTTATTATCATCAATGCTGTAATTCAAATGGTCAATTATAACCTTTTCTTTGCCATTCTCCTCAACAGCAAAGGTTAAGTCCTTTAATTCAAGCATTCAAAATACCTCTCTTTTTTATCATATAAAAAGAATTTTAATCTAAATTAGTATACCATATTAATATGAAAAATCAACAAAAATCTTATTTTATTATCTTTCGCACGTATTATGCATTATTAAATCAGACTACAAAACATCAACCGCAGGAGTTTAATACCCCTGCGGTTTAATTTTTAAAAAGCTATTTTAAACAGGTTGGTATATCTTCCCCTGCAATATTACACCTTAAAATCCTTATTAAGCACAGCAAAATCCTTTGCATTGATACATTTATCATTTGTGAAATCAAGCAAGAAGGTATATGTATCATAATCAGTTTGCTTGTTGATAATTACATCATTCCACATACTACCCACTATATCAACAGGCAGTGTTGCAGTTTCTCCATTGTTTTCACAGGTATAAACAAAATTTTCATCCTCAACCCCACTGTAATAACAGCTTTCTGACGGCAGAAATGTATGACCGTTATCCTTTGCCCATTGCTCTGCATACGAGCCACTTGGAGCGATGATGTTATAAGTATAGTTCCCACTTGTAGCTGGCAGTTGGGTGCTAGAATCAGATAAATAGATAGTTACATCATCGCAATTCGGAAGTGAAGGTGTTGTCTCAAGACTTGGTGCAAAAATTATTTTAACATTTGTTGTTTCGTTAAATGTTTGTGATTTGATTTCTACTGCATTTGGAATATATACAGTTTCTAAATAATTGCATTTAGAGAATGCTTCTTCACCAATAGATACAGCATTATTTAGTATAATAGTTTTTATTTTGCTATTGTAAAAAGCAGTATCTCCTACAGAAGTTATTCCTTTAAGATTAATATTTTCTATTCCTGAAGACCTAAATGCGGATTTCGGAATATCACCATAACAATTTGGAATGTTCAAATTTTTTAAGGATTTAGTGAGATAAAAAGAATTATTTCCCATAGAGGTTAATTGGGGCAAATCTATAGTTTCAATATGACTACAATAATAAAAAGCGGAAGCCCCGATGGATTCAACATTTGGAGCATTTAATTCTTCTAATCTATAACAATTTCTAAAAGCACCATTTTCAATTTTTTTAACATTAGGAATATCAATATTTATGAGATAATTGCATTGATAAAAAGCACATTCCTCTATTGTAGTCAATTTGTCATTATAAAATGAATTTAAAGCTTTTAAATCATGGCATCCGTATGTTTCAATAATTTCAGCATTTGTCAAATCAATCTCTGCAAGTTTTGTACATCTCGAAAAACCATATGGTCCGATATACTGAATATTATTTGCAATAACAGAATACAAATATCTGGCAAAATAAAATGCATGGTCTCCAACATAGGTTAAACTATCGGGGAATTTAATCATAATTATATCTGAACGATTAAATACATATGCTCCTATTCCAGTAACAGTTATTCCTGCAATTGTATCAGGAATTGTTAAATAATTATTTGTTCCGTTATATGCTGTAATAAGTCCGTCGGAATCAATTTCAAATTTTCCTTCATCATCTGTATATGTAATATAGTATTCAGCAACAATTTGCAGACTTTTTAATTTATCAGGTGCATATGCTACTGCGTGTACGCTTGTAACCTTATCAATAATAACCGGTTCTGTATAAAGTATGCCTGTATCCTGTGACGCACGAGAACCATCTAATGTATAATAAATTTCAGCATTTTCATCTTCACAGGTTATTTCAAGAGCAATATTATCAGAGTATTTTCCACTTTCAAAACTAAATTTCGGCATTAGTGTTCTATCTTTGTTAAAATCTGTTACTGTACCAATATATACTGCTTTTTTACCATATAATCCATCAATGTATTGTGATGCACTTTCTTTATACCAAATACGACCATTATCTTCTAATACACTACAGACTTCGTTAGCATTATAATTACAATCTTTACTAAGTATCATTGCAGATGCAGCTGCAACGAACGGACTTGCCATAGATGTTCCGCTTAAAGTATCATAAGTATTGTTCTTATATGTACTATATATTTCAACACCGGGAGCAACAAGATCAACTTTACTTCCCCAATTAGACCAATATGGTTTTTGATTATATAAGCTAATTGCTGCTACTGTTATACAGGAATCAACACAAGCAGGAGTATATTTAGAAGCATCAGCACTACTATTACCGGCAGATACACAAACTGTAATACCTTTACTAACAGCATTATTAATTGCTTTCTCCATACTACTGCTTGAACCTTTTGAACCCAGGCTCATATTGATTACATCAACGCCATTTTGTACGGCAGCATCAATAGCAAGAACAACATCTGATAAATTACCACTTCCATTTTCATCAAGACATTTAAATGCTTTGATTTTTACATTATCTGTTGTATTATCAGTAACAATACCTGCAACATGAGAACCATGTCCGTTGTCATCATCTTCACTATTTGCTGTGCCTGAATCACTTAAATTAAAACCTGTTTCAATAATTCTGTCTTTTAAGAACTCGTGATCTATATCAACACCGGTATCAATAATGCCAACAACAATTTCAGGTAATTCAGATATTTCGCCAAGATAGTCTATATAGTCATCTACGCCTATTGATTCACTACCCCAAGATAAATGATTGTCATAGGTGATTGATGAACTTGTCACAGCTGATGCTTCAACTGTATAGTCAATATCCATTGTTGACATAACCAAATCAGGCTCGGCGTATTCAATTAATTTTTGATTATTATAATATTCCTCTGCTTGCTTCGCACTTTCCTGATTATCAAACTGAACGATATGTAAATCATTATATCCCTCAACTATTGCAACAGAATCAAGAGGATTAATGTCATATTTTGATTTAACAATTAATCGTTCTGTCTGATAAGGCTGTGTAAGAACAGCCTTATCGTCTTCAATGTCAACCTCAAAGCCAAGAGCTTCTGCTGTTTCTTTATTAATGGTTATATCTTCACAATTTTCATCATTCAATGAATATATTGAGGTTTCAGGTAATTCACAATAATCAGCTATTGCAGAAAAAGGAAATTCAAAGTCATCTGATGAAACAACGGCTTCAACCACATCATCTGTTGTATCGGTGAGGATGTTCTCCTCACCGTCAACATAGTAAAACTCACTATCATTTTCAATAGTTATTTCACTGAAATAGTAATCATCATATTCCGCCTGTATTTCCTGCAATTGAGCAGAAAATTTCTCGAATGAAATTTCAGGAGTGCTGGCTAGTGCAAGGCTCATTATGGGCAGACCGGCAAACAATACGCATATTGATAGTATTATTGATAAAACTTTTTTCATTGTTAAACCTCTATTTTTTATCTTTCTAAAATAGTAGTCCCTGAAAAACTCTAAATGTTGACATATTTTTTCAATATTTTTAAATTTTAATAATCAACCTGCTTGATTGTATTACCATACATATTAATCAACTTAACTGATTTCATTGCATATTCATTAACATCTAACGGGTCACTAAGACAGATAAACGGCTCATAGCTATCCACATCAAAGCTTTTGGTGTATTCTTCTCCGTTAACATTTTCGCAGGTTAATTCAACCCTTGCGATACCATAGGGATTTCTTGATGAAACGGCAAAGGCTGTGCCGTGCTTTGTTGAAATTGTGTGCATTTCTGCAGGGAGCTCCTCACTGATTTTACCGTTGCCGCCATAGTTGAAGCGATATCTGCCTGTATTCTTGATCAGTCCAAAGCTGCCTTCACTATAAGCACTGAGGTACTGCCCATAGCCTTCATTATTAGAATCGCCGTCTTTATTAATAACAAACTTGCAACCGCTGTAACCATAGTCCTTTCCGTCAACCACAACAAGGTCAGTTGCACCAATGTTATTATCTGCCAGACATTCAGCAACAATATCCTTCTCAGCAGTCGTGTTGAACACAAAATAAAGAACATTGTAGACCAGAACAGCCAATGCCATAATAGCCACAATAGTTACAACTGTTTTCACTGCCTTTTTCGCTTTACTGTTCATAGCTAACCTCCGTAATACTTTTTAAGATTTTCATATTCTGCTTCGCTAATTTCAATGACTCCGCCGTGTTTGAAACCGTATGGGAATGAAAAATGCTCGGTATCCCTTGTAAAATGTGCATCACCTGTTTTATCTGACACAAATGGAACATAGCCCATTTTATCCTTTTCACAGCCAAAGAAATCCAGCATCAGACACCACTTGCCGTCAGGCAGCTGATATGTAGTAGGCGCTTCATGTGAACCCGGACGATATAGAGTCGACATATAATCTTCAAACTCCTTATCGTGAACATATTCGCCGTAAAGCTCATCAGATGCGGCGTGCATATTCATTGACGGATTTGATGCGTTCTTATAGAACAAATGATAGGTATCATCAATTTTAACAAGATGTGAATCTAAAATTTCATTATCCTTTTCAAAGAACACCTTTGGCTCACTGAAGGTTTTAAAATCCTTTGTTGTACAGCAATAAATTTTCATATGATCATAATTACTTTCACTATGAGTTGAGCCCCAGTGAATTAAATATTCATCATTTATTTCGTCATAAAAAACCTCAGGTGCCCACAGACATCCAAAATCATCACAGCCAAAATAAACAAGTTCCTGCTCACTGAAATGGATTAAATCATCACTGCGCCACATAGACAGGTACTTGCTTCCATTATGGTTAATATTCTTCCAGTCGACATTATAATTTTCGTCCATTCTTTTAACAATACAAAGGTCCGTTGCAAGAATAACAAAACTGCCGTTCTTTAATCGAACAAGTTCAATATCACGACAGCCTCCCTGCCCTTTTGTGCAGGCAATTATCGGCTCACCATTGTTAAGCTGTTCCCATTTATATCCGTCACGACTTAAGGCAAAATAAACCTGTTCACCATCAACTGTAATTTTTTCTTTAAAATGTGCAAATAAATATGGCATATCAGCACCCCTTGTCTATAGTTATTTTTATTATAGATTATTCGACTAAGAATTACAATGAAATAATTGTTAACAAAAAAGAGCAGGATAACCTGCTCTTTAAATGAATGATTAGTCATTAGGGATAAATGCCTTATGAACTGCTGTTACAGCTCTGTCGGCATCCTCTGCATCAATGATTACAGAAATCTTAATCTCTGATGTTGAAATCATCTGGATATTGATATTTGACTCATAGAGTGCCTCAAACATTTTTGAAGCTGTGCCTGGATGTGACTCCATACCTGCACCAACGATTGAAACCTTTGCAACTTCTGTATTGCAAACGATTGTGCAATCATCAAGCATATCCTCAAGAAGCTCTTTCGCAACAGGTCCGTTGTCCTTGCTTACTGAGAATACAATGTCCTTTGTGCCGTCACGGCCAAATGACTGAAGAATAATATCAACATTGATATTTTTTGAAGAAAGCTTTGAGAAAATTTTGAAAGCAATTCCAGGAGTGTCCTGAACCTTTAATATTGAAACAAGTGCAACATCCTTATCCTTAGTTACACCACGAATTAACATTTTTTCCATTTTTGCTACCTCCTTAACGATAGTACCCGGTATTGGATTTAATGATGAAAGAACCTCAAGCTCTACGCCGTATTTTTTAGCCATTTCAACTGAACGATTATTTAAAACCTGTGCACCAAGCGTTGCAAGCTCAAGCATTTCATCATAAGTGATTTCCTTAAGTTTTTTAGCATTGTCAACCTTTCTTGGGTCGGCAGTATAAACACCCTCAACGTCTGTGAAAATCTGGCACTTGTCAGCCTTTAACGCTGCCGCAATTGCAACTGCTGATGTATCACTGCCGCCTCTGCCCAGTGTAGTTAAATCATCATAACGGTTAATACCCTGGAAGCCTGCAACAACAACAATGTTATGCTTTGCAATTTCAGCCTGCAGTCTGTTTGGCTTAATATTCTTAATTCTTGCAGCAGTATGAATTGAATTTGTGTTAAAGCCTGCCTGCCAACCTAAAAGGCTGATAACAGGGCAGCCGATTTTTTCAATTGCCATTGCAAGAAGCGAAATTGAAATCTGTTCGCCTGCTGTAAGGAGCTGGTCCATTTCTCTCTTATGAGCATTAGGATTGATTTCATTAGCCTTTTCAATTAAATCATCTGTTGTGTCACCCTGAGCAGAAACAACAACGATAACGTCATTACCCTGCTTATATGTATCGGTAACGATACGGGCAACATTCATAACACGCTCGGCATTCGCTACTGATGAACCGCCGAACTTTTGAACAATAAGTCCCATCGCTTAAGTCCTCCTTTAATAATTAATAGTTTGTAACCTTTATTGTATTAATGACATCAATGTCTTTTATTTTATCCGCAAGCTCATTTTCTGTCATAATATCTGTAATAAATGCAACCTCATCAGAAGGCTGACCCTGTCTTGAAAGGAATTTAACATCAGCAAATCTGCCTGTAATATCACTGCAGGATGCCTTTGCACGAACATAGAAAGGCATTTTAATGGTTGACTTGTAATCAACAACATAATCCTCGTCGCCTGCACCCCAACCGAAAATCTTCTTTCTTTCCGTATGCTTTGCACAGTCAATAATATCAGCAACAACAGCTGAAGCAGTAGGTAATTTGCCTGCACCCGGTCCATAGAAGCAAACATCACCAACAGCATCACCACGAACAAGAACAGCATTGAATACATCCTTAACAGATGCAAGCTGTGAGCCGTTATAAACAACTGCAGGGCTTACAAAGGCTGCGATATTGTTGTCGTCAATATATTTAATCTGACCAAGAAGCTTGATCACACCATTGGCTGAATTGATATATGAAACATCCTCAAGCGTAATATTCGTAATACCCTCTGTTTCAACCTGTGAAGGATAAACATGCTTGCCAAAAGCAAGAGAAGCAAGAATACAAACCTTACGGCAGGCATCGTGACCCTCAACATCAGCAGTTGGGTCTTTCTCAGCATAGCCCTTTTCCTGAGCAATCTTAAGTGCCTCGTCAAAGGACATATCCTTTTCAATCATCATTGTTAAAATGAAATTGGTAGTTCCGTTCAGAATACCTGCAACACCCTCAATATTGTTCGCAGCAAGGCACTGGGTGAGCGGTCTGATAATCGGAATACCGCCGCCTACAGAAGCCTCAAACAAATAGTTTGCACCACTTTCCTCAGCAGCCTGCAAAAGCTCAAGGCCCTTCTGTGCAACAAGCTCCTTATTGGATGTAACAACGCTCTTGCCTGCCTTAAGCAGCTTCATTGTGAAATCAAAAGCAGGGTTTACACCGCCCATGGTTTCTGCAACAATTTTAACCTCAGGGTCATTTAAAATATCATTGAAATCCTTTGTAAATAATGCTTCGTGTGAATCGCCCGGGAAATCACGCAAATCAAGAATGTGTGAAACCTCAAGGCTTTCACCGCCGATTTTTTTAGGAATAGTATTGCTGTGCGTTTCAATAACCTCAACAACACCTGAACCTACTGTTCCGTATCCCATAACTGCAACCTTCATTTAATAACCTCCTATACAAGCTTAACGCCGTTGACTCCGTTTAAATTTTTAATATTCTCTATTAGCTGTGTAAGTGACACAACCATTTCTGTAACCCTGACAGTAACTGAAACATCTGCTACCGAGTTAACAGGAACACTCTGATTAACTGACAAAACATTTGCACCTGCGGTGTAAAGCTCATTCATAAGAGCTGAAAGCACACCGGCATTATCCCTTAGCTTTGCACTGATCGTAACCGTTTCATCACTGTCCTCACCATTATATTCAAAAATTGCGTCCTTGTACTTATAATATGCACTTCTTGAAATCCCTGCCATTTTAGCAGCTTGGGATGCCGATTTGGCATCACCTGCGGCAAGATAATTTTTTGCATCTATCACCTTGGAATAAACCTCAGGCAAAATGCTCGCATTTACAAGATAATATTTTACATTTTCCATATACAATTGTCCTCCAGTGACAGACATTTGTTTCACTGTGAAATACACTTCAACTATATTAGCAAAAACGAACTCAAGTTTCAAGTATTATTTTAAAAAAATTCTTAAATATTGGTAAATTACTTGATTAATCCATAATGTTGAATTAAAATAAGTATAAAATAATTATTGATTTATATTTCTAAAGGAAGTAAAAAAATGACTGAAAAAGTAAAAAAAAGACGTGATACAATAATAAATGTCGCATTTATCGCAATGGTGCTTGGACTGATTTTCTTTTTCGTAAAATATCTTTTCGGTGTAACTGCACCGTTTCTTTTATCATTCTTCTTTGCTGTATGTCTGCAAAGACCACTCAGATGGCTGGATAAAAAAACAAACGATAAAATGCATACCTTCTGGTCAGTTGCTTTGGTTGTTTTGGTATTGGCAATAATCATTGGTCCTGTTGTATTAATTCTTTCACTGATAGGAAGAGAAATTATCAACTTTGTATCCTTCCTAAGTGAAGAGCTCAACGACCTGCCAAACTTTCTTGCAACACTTCAGAATGAAATTATCAGTCTGTTAAAATTCCTGCCGGACGGAATTTATACCTCTGTAACAGATAGTATTACCGGATTTTTCAGCAATTTAATAGATGACTTTGATTTGTCAAAGCTCAACATTGATGTTAAATCAATAACAAACGGTTTAACAAGCGGAATCACCGGTGTTTACAGTGTGGTTAAAAACATTCCGTCTGCAATACTTAGTCTTGTTATCGGAATCATCGCTTGGATATTTTTCACCAAGGATTACAACCACATTGTTGGTTTTATCAAACTGCAGCTCCCTAAGGGCAAAGAAAATCTGCTCAGCGAAATAAAGCAAATCTTTTCAAAAACCGTTTTGAAAATGTTCAAAGCATACGGTCTGATTATGTTCATCACCTTCTGCGAACTGTTTTTAGGTCTGTCAATCCTTAACCTTACAGGCGTTATGGATAACGGCTATATATTTATGATTGCTATTGCAATTGCTGTTTTTGACATTTTGCCTGTTGCAGGCTCAGGCGGTATTTTAATTCCATGGGCAGTTGTAAGTGTTGTTTTGGGCAACTATTCTCAGGCAGTCGGCTTGATTGTAATTTATGTTGTAATCACTGTTATCAGACAGTATATTGAGCCTAAAATCGTGGGCACATCACTTGGTGTTCATCCAATTGTAACACTTGCAGGCTTGTACTTTGGATTGAAGCTGTTCGGATTTATGGGAATGTTCATTGTACCATTGGCTGTAATGACACTTAAAGCCTTCAACGATGCAGGCAGAATTCACCTTTACAAAATCCCTGACAGAAATTGAAATCTGCCATAAGCTAAGCTGATGCTCTATTGAAATAAAAGAATACCGTGCTTAAAACATAAGGAATATTTTTATGAAAAAAATAAAATTGCTGATTGTATATATAAATATGTGGAGGATTTTACCTGTTTATCTGCTTTTAAAAATTTCTAAGCATAAAGATAAATTAAATGATGATATTGAAATATGGATCAATAATCTCGTTCGGGAAGAGAAACAAAAGCATAAAAGGGTTACAAATTTCGGCTACTGCATTATGACAGAAAAAGCGTTCAGAAATGTGATACAAAACAGACTTCACAGAAATCCTGTTTCATTTGTAATATGCCGTATGTTCTTTCCGCCTCTTGACTCTCTTTATATAAATATGCCTCCTGAAAATATCGGAGGCGGACTATACTTTCAGCACGGCTTTTCAACCGTTGTCGCTGCAAAAGCAATTGGCAAAAATTGCAGCATTAATCAACAGGTTACAATTGGATATAACGGAAAAGATGCCCCTGTAATCGGCAATAATGTATGTGTAACAGCAGGCGCAATCGTAATAGGCAAAGTAACATTAAACGATAACGCATACATAGCAGCAGGAGCTGTTGTAACAAAAGATGTTCCTGCAAATGCAATTGCCGCCGGAGTTCCTGCAAAGGTTATAAAGTATCAAAACAATTCATAAACTCTGACCATAAAACAGGAGCTGTAAAAAACTTTCATTTTTTACAGCTCCTGTTTTATATTTCTTAAACACATTCGTTATTTTATATGTTCTTTGCCTTTTGGCAGTTTCTTTGCTTTTTTACTGCATCGGCAAAATCATCAAAGGTATAGCCCGTTACTGTATCTGTATTTTCAAGGCTGTTAAAAAAGCAATTTGGCACTTCGCCCTGCTTAAGATTTTTTGCAATACATAAGGAGCATCCTTTATCATGATTCGTTGGATGCAAGGGGCATTTTAAATCTTTGCAAGTGCAGAAAGGACTTAAATCACGCATAACCATTCTCTCTATTTTCATACAGCTTTTGTTGATACAACATTATTAATTTTTGAAAAGAAATCTGATGACGCAATATAATAGTTCTCAAGATATTCGTCAAGCAATTCACCGGAAACAGGACTGTTTACTAAATCTCCGCCTATTGAAACCTTAACAATATCTGAATCTTCAAAGGTTTCATACTCCATAATTTTGATATATTCATCATTATCCGTTCCGACAACAGTTTTTGTTCTTGCCTGATAAACGGATATCACATATTCCGTAACAAGCTTATCAGTTGGTTTATCTATCTCTTCCCAACCTGATTCATCAAGTAACGCAGAAACATCGGCTTGTGATTGATTTTCTAATACTGCTGCTACATTTTGATTTTTATCAGCAATTTCAATTCTGCATAATTTTAAATGTTCAGCCTTGCTGCAGCCGGTCATAGCAGCAAATATTAACACTATAATTCCAAACAAGCTTATTAATTTTTTCATAAAATCGCTCTTCCCTTCACTAAAGATATATCTTTTAGATTATATCATAAAGCCATTATCTTTTCAATAAATAATCACTTACTCAATTCTTTCTCTAAATCTTTCATATATCTTTTTTGCTGACCTTTTAAATAAGGTTTTGCTAATAATTTCATAATAAAGTTATGCGTTTCTATTTCTTCTGTAAAATCCAATAATACATTTCCATTATCTAATTTTTTAAATATTCCTATCCATTTACCTTTGATATTTGTATTCTCCATATCAAATTTATATTCTTTTAAATATACTTTTGCAGTGATAGTAAAATAAGTAGGATAATTATTTTTAGCATACTCTATAAAGTGTTTATCATCAGTTATTTCTATTTTTGACAAATCACTTCTCCAAGTGTATTTTGTGTTGTCAGTAATAATATCCCATAACTTTTCTATATTGCAATTAAATTCTTTTTTGATATTTGATTTAACCATATTTCTCTCCTAAAATCAAAAAATAATTCTCAGTAATAAGATTATTTGTCTTTTTTATCTTTATCTTCATTTTTATTTAAATGAGTAGTTGATAAACATAAAAATGCAGATCCTAAACATAAATTTACAATCCAATTATTTCCATCTTTACTAACTATACTTATAATAGCAGTAATATAAAAACATATTGAAGCAATTAAAAAACATATAAAAGCTATTTTCTCTTTATTATTTTCTTGTTCCTTTTTCATTTTCTTACCTCCTTTAACAAATTGTAATGTTTCACTTACTTAATATCAATATTTATATGTTCTTTTTTATAATAATGTATATTATATACTACCTTACCAAATGAATAAGCTAAAGATAAGATAATTCCATATATATAATTTTGTGCTTTGCATAGATATAATAGTAACATAGTTAATAACATAGGTCCTATTATATCTAATATATATTCAAATAAGTGGTCTTTAATATGCTTTTTCAACATAAATCTTCTTTTTTCTTCTTTACCAAAATTACTACTCATAAGATTCATCTCCTTTGCAACTTATTATAAAAATTGTAATTTATTATTTCCTACTCTCTATAATTTTCTGATTAAAACCATCTAAGAAATCTTTTGAATTTGTCCAATAAAAATCAAAACCTGATAACTCATATAAAATTCTTGCACAAAGATATTCATACTC
>CAYNGP010000019.1:0-1506 GCA_964396885.1 uncultured Bacteroides sp.
ATATTTTAGAGGGTCTTGCAAAGGCAATTGATATTGTTGATGATGTAATTGCAACAATCCGTGCCTGCAAGGGCGGTCAGGCTGAAGCGAAACAGGCTATTATGGACAAGTTTGGCTTCGATGATCCTCAGGCAAGTGCAATTGTTGCATATCGTCTTGGTCAGTTGGCAGGTCTTGAAATTGAAAAGATTTTGAATGAGTTAAATGAACTCCACGAAAAAATCAAGGATTTTCTTGATATTCTCGCAAATGAGGGCAGAATTGCTGAAATCATTAAGGAAGAAGCAAGAGCAATTGTTGATAAATTCAGTGATGAAAGAAGAACTGAAATTTCTGCTTTCACCGGTGATGTGGAGGATGAGGATTTAATCCCTGTTGAGGATTGTATTTTAACACTTACCGAAAAAGGATATATGAAGCGCCAGACTGTTGATACCTATAAGGCACAGAACAGAGGCGGCAGAGGTATATCCGGTATGAGCAGACGTGAAGAGGACGTAGCAAAAACGATGTTCAGCTGCTCAACACACGATCAGATTTTAATATTTACAAATAAGGGCAAGGTATTCAAACTTAAAGGCTATGAAATTCCTGAGTCATCAAGAACAAGTAAGGGTATGAATGTTGTCAATATTCTTCCGCTTGAAAATGGTGAGCAGGTCAGTGCTATGGTTAAGGTTCCTAAAGAAGAGGATCGAACCTATCTTTGTATGATGACAAGAAACGGTATCATTAAAAGAACTGCTCTTGATCAATATGACCATATCAGAAAAACCGGTATTATTGCAATTAATCTTGATGATGATGACGAGCTCAGCTGGGTTGAAATTACAGATGGTGAGCGTGAGCTGATTGTTGCAACGCACGACGGAATGAGCATTTGCTTTAAGGAAAGCGACGCAAGATTAATAGGCAGAACTGCCCGTGGCGTAAGAGCGATTCAGCTTAGTGAGGGTGACTATGTGGTCGGCTTTGCAGTTAAGCTTGAAGGTTTCACACTGCTCACTGTTTCAGAAACAGGTTACGGCAGAAAGAGTGAATTCAGTGATTATCGTGTTCAGTCAAGAGCAGGTAAGGGCTTGATTAACTACCGCACTGAGCAATACGGCAAGGTTGCTATGATTGCACCTGTTTGTGATAACAACGATGTAATTATGATTTCCTCTGACGGAATTATTATCAGAACACATGCTGACCAGATTTCTACATTCCAGCGACCAAGCAAGGGTGTTAAGGTAATGAGAGTTAATGATGGTGAAAAGATTGCAACTATTTCTGTTGTTGATAAGCTTGAGGAGCCTGCAGAAGAGTTAAGTTCCGAGGTTGATGAAACCGCTGAAAATACACAACAGTCAGAAGAATAATAAATATTTGTTAACAAATAGCGGATTTAGTAGCTTTTTGTAGAATATTATTATATAATTTCTAATATTGCGTATCAAAAAAGAGGGGTTATGTAATGGAGAAGGAAACTGTATTTGGTATCTAGGGGGTCCACTGGGGTAT
>CAYNGP010000019.1:1516-27658 GCA_964396885.1 uncultured Bacteroides sp.
CGATATTCTCTCTGAAGTTAAAATGAGAAAAAAAGAGAGAGAAGCATCAGCTCCTGATTTTGAAATAAAATCTAAGAATGGTGAGCTTCCTGCCGAAAAAGATATTTCTGATAAAGACGCGGATATCAACCGAGTTATCGTTCGCAGCAATGAGGGCAGCGAAAATGAATTATTCGAGGAAAAAAAGCAGGCACCTATTGAAAATGAAGTTATCGTTATTTCTGATAGCGGAACAGTTAGACAAGAGCCTGAACAAAGTGAAGAACCTGCAGATTTTGATCATTTATATATCCGCAGTGAAAGCGGTGTGGCTGAAGATGATTCAGATGAGCCTGATGAAGCGGATGAAATTATGTTTGATGAACAGACAGAAAATGAATCTGTAGTAGAAACTGTTTCTGATACTATGCAGGATACCGAAGTAGAGAACGAGTATGAGGATACGGCTGAAAGCGTTGTTAACAACAATGATGGATATGTTGATTTACTTTCCTTCGCTGACAGCAGCGATTTCAATGAAGAACCGAATAATAATAAAACGGACAAGGTTAAGTTCTTTAAAACCAAAAAAGGCAAGATTGTCAGAAATGTTATCATAGCTCTGCTTGTTATTGTTTTAATTGCAGCAGCAGGTGCAGGTGTTTATGTTTATAAAACACTGAACGCTATAAGTAATAATGATAACCGTACCAGTACAGAGGAACGATGGAAGGGTATGGATGAGCTGATTGAGAATTTCCCTGAAATCAAAGAAACAGAG
The DNA here is from genome assembly GCA_964396885.1 of uncultured Bacteroides sp. Lineage (GTDB taxonomy): Bacteria > Bacillota > Clostridia > Oscillospirales > Acutalibacteraceae > Eubacterium_R. The sequence continues at coordinate 2,277 of CAYNGP010000019.1, forward strand.
GCATCTCAGCTTTCATCATTTCAGGATATGATAAAAACCTGGTATTATAACGGAGCACCATGTTCTTCAAGCCATGTTCTTAATGTACTTCTTGTTGGTGAAGATACTCGTGGTGATGAAATTCTTGAAGAGGACACCAGAGCAGATGCCGCAATTATTGTAAGTATCAATACCGATACAAAAAAAATCACCCTTACATCCATATTGAGAGATACCTATGCTTATTGGGAGAATGTTCCCGGTGATGAAACCACAGGTCAATTTGAAAAAATCAATGGAGCTATGGCAATCGCAGGTATTGATGGCTACATCAACTGTGTTGAAAAACTGTATAAGATTGATATTGATGATTATGTTATAGTTAACTTTGACAGCTTTGAGGGTATTATTGACGAAATCGGCGGTGTAACATTAGAGCTGACAAGTGCAGAAATTAACGAAATCAATAATCATCAGGAAAGATATGGATATGTTACCATTGACAAAACCTTTGAGGGTAACAGCGGCGAATTAAGATTAACAGGTGAACAGGCTCTTGCATACTGCAGAATCAGAAAGCTTGACAGTGATAATATGAGAGCCGACAGACAGAAAACCTGTTTAACTAAAATTTTTGAAGAGGTTCGCGGCGGTTCACTTACAACACTTATTAAGGTTGTTAATAAGCTTATCCCTTATGTAAAGACCGGCTTCAGTACAAATGAAATTGTTTCAATTGCAAAATATGCATTGTCACAGGGTTGGCTGAATTATGATATTACAATGACAAGCGTTCCTAATGCAAGAATTATGGAATCAGGCTCAGGCGGTATTTATTATGGTGCTTGGTGCTGGAAAGCAGATTTTCCACAGGATGCCAACTATCTGCAAACGCTGATTTATGGCAAGTCATCTGTTATTTTAGCAGAGCAGAGAGTGGACGTATTAAAATGTGAGCTTTACGGATTTTATAATGAAACCTTAGTGCCTTGCTATGCAACAATTTATAATAATAGTTATGGAGAGATAACAACCTACGAATCAACAACTGAGGAAGATACGCAGACTTCAAATTAATTATAGTGTATAACAGAAAACACCAAAGTAATTTAATTACTTTGGTGTTTTTTATTTGTATTATTTATAATTATTTCTTTGATTAACCCAAAAATTTCACGAATTAAAAATACATGTAAAATTGTTGGTTTGGTTTTTGAACTTTGAGCCTTGGCTTCAAGTCCATAACGCTTACAAATCAAGGATGCTCTTAATTGATGATATTCACTGGTAGCAATTGCAACGCTTTTATCAAGTCCGAGTGCATCAATTATTTTTAATGAAAAGGCTATGTTTTCATCTGTGGTGGTTGATTTATTTTCTAAAATAAGTCTGTTTTTATCAATGCCCTTTTCAAGCAAAAGATTTTTCATACATTCGGCTTCACTTAATGCTTCATCTTTACCCTGTCCACCGCTCAATATTGCAACTGCTTTCGGATTTTTAGTCAAAAAGTCATATGCAGTGTCAACTCTTTTAATTAGTGAAAGGCTGGGTCTGTCCCATTTAACACGGCAGCCAAGAACAATTATAACCCTTTCTTTATCAGCCTTGGTTTTGCCTTTTAGGTAAATCATGCTTATAAGCGTTATTGTTAAAGCTATTCCCAAAATTGCTGCTGCGAATAAAATATGCCATAGAGTATTATTTATTCTGTTAAACAGAATGCTCAGTACGACAATATATAATCCGCCGAGAATACCGGCAATATTCCCGGCGTTGAATACATCCTCAAAAACAGTTAATGAAAATGCAGCGATTATTAAAATTCCTATTATTAAAAGTATAACAGTCATTATTTTGTGGGAACAATTTTATCCTTGCCGCCCATATACATACGAAGTGCCTCCGGAATAAGAACAGAGCCATCTGCCTGAAGATTATTTTCTAAGAAAGCAATAAGCATTCTTGGCGGAGCAACTACAGTATTGTTTAATGTGTGAGCAAGATAATTGCCCTCTTCACCCTTTACTCTGATTTTAAGTCTTCTTGCCTGTGCATCTGTAAGGTTAGAGCAAGAGCCAACCTCAAAATATTTCTGTTGTCTTGGTGACCAAGCCTCAACGTCAACGCTCTTAACCTTAAGGTCAGCAAGGTCGCCTGAGCAGCACTCAAGTGTTCTTACAGGAATGTCAAGTGAACGGAACAAATCAACAGTGTTCTGCCAAAGCTTGTCAAACCACATTTTTGATTCATCAGGCTTGCAGACAACAACCATTTCCTGCTTCTCAAACTGGTGAATACGATAAACGCCACGCTCTTCAATACCGTGAGCACCCTTTTCCTTTCTGAAACAAGGAGAGTATGATGTGAGTGTTTTTGGTAATTCACTTTCAGGTGTGATGGTGTCAATGAATTTACCAATCATTGAATGTTCAGATGTACCGATAAGGTATAAATCCTCGCCCTCAATTTTATACATCATTGCATCCATTTCCTCGAAGCTCATAACACCTGTAACAACGTTTGATCTAATCATAAACGGAGGAACTACATAGGTGAATCCACGGTCAATCATAAAATCACGTGCATAGCTGATTACTGCGCTGTGAAGTCTTGCAATGTCGCCCATTAAATAGTAGAAACCATTACCTGCAACTCTGCCTGCAGCCTCAAGGTCGATACCGTCAAAACGCTCCATAATATCAGTGTGGTATGGTACTTCAAAATCAGGAACAAGAGGTTCACCATATTTCTGTACCTCAACATTTTCACTGTCATCCTTACCAATCGGAACGGATTCATCAATGATGTTTGGGATAGACATCATAATTTCTGTAACCTTCGTGTTAAGCTCTTTTTCTTTAGCAGCTAATTCTTCAAGCTCTTTTGCCTGAGCATTAACCTGCTCACGAATTGCCATTCCCTCTTCTTTTTTGCCCTGGCTCATCAGTGCACCAATTTCTTTAGAAAGCTTGTTTCTGTTTGCACGCAACTCGTCTGCTCTTGTCATTACGGCACGTCTTTCAGTATCAAGCTCAATAACCTCGTCAACTAATGGCAGCTTTTTATCCTGAAATTTCTTTTTGATATTTTCCTTAACTACATCCGGATTTTCTCTTACAAATTTAATATCTAACATCTTTATTCTCCTAACTTATTTGCAATTTCCTTTAAATCATCAGCAGAATAGAACTCTATTTCAAGTGTGCCCTTTCCTCTGCCGTTATAAACCTTAACCTTTCTTCCCAAAACTTCGGTTAATGATAACTCAACCTCGTCATAGAAGGAATCACGCCTTCTTGATGAAGAACGTGTTTTACTGATATTTTCATTAGTTTTAGATAAACGCTCAACATCTCTTACTGTAAGGTTATTCTTAACTATATTTTGTGAGATTTCATACATCATAGCTTCATTGTCAAATGCAAGTAATGCACGGGCATGGCCGGCTGAAATTTCGCCGTTTTTGGTCATATCACGTACTTCCTGCGGTAATTTGAGCAGTCGCAGTGCATTTGCAATGGCAGGACGTGACTTTCCAACTGAAACAGCAACATCCTCCTGCGTAAATCCACACCTATCTATGAGTGCCTGAAGGCCCTCTGCTTCTTCAATAGGGTTTAAGTCTTCACGCTGTAAATTTTCAATGATGGCAATTTCCATTGTTTCTACATCACTGAGTTCTTTTACAACAACGGGAACTTCCTTCAAACCTGCTATTCTTGATGCTCTCCAGCGTCTTTCACCTGCTACAAGCTGATAACCGCCTGTTGGCAGCGGTCTGACTAAAAGTGGCTGCAATACACCGTGCTGAATAATACTGTCAGCAAGCTCTTGTAATGCACCCTCGTCAAATGTTTTTCTTGGCTGGTCTTTGTTTGGAATAATTTCATTGATAGACAGTGTGTTTGTAGCAACCATTGTATCAAGTGAATTTTCCATCATAAGGGCGCTTAAACCCTTACCAAGACCTGATTGTTTTTTTGCCATATTACACCTCTTATTGTTTCTTTAAAAATTCATCAGTAAATTTTTTATAGGCAAAGCTTGGTTTTGAATACTTTTCATAATAAATTATAGGCTCACCAAAGCTTGGTGCTTCCGCTAATTTAACACTTCTTGGTATTTTGGTTTTATAAGCTTTATTCGGAAAGAATTGATCAACCTCATCCATAACCTGCTGATTTAGCTTTAATCTTGTATCAAACATTGTAAACAGCACACCTTCAAGCTCTAAATGCTCATTATAGTGCTGTTTTACTGTTCTTACCGTTCCAAGCAGCTGACTTAAACCCTCAAGTGCAAAATATTCGCATTGTAGAGGTACAATCAGCGTGTCTGATGCAGTTAAAGCATTAAGACTGATTAAGCCCAAGCTTGGGGGACAGTCAATGATTATGTAATCATAATCCATAACAATCGGTGCTAAAGCCTTTTTTAATGCTTTAAATCTGTTTTCATTCTCAGCAAGCTCAATTTCTGCACCAGCAAGATCCATATCTGCAGGTAAAACAGATAAATTCTTATAAGCTGTTTTAATTATAGCATCCTTAACAGATACATCATTAATCAGTACATCGTAGGATGATGCTTCAATTTGTGATTTATCAATTCCCACACCGCTTGTTGAATTACCTTGTGGGTCGCAGTCAACGAGTAAGGTGTTTTTGCCTTTATTACCTAAGCAGGCAGCAAAGCTGACACAAGTAGTCGTTTTACCGACTCCGCCTTTTTGATTAAATATTGATACGGTTTTTCCCATATAGCACCTCCGTTAAAATAATTATACATCATATTATAAAGGTGTTCAAGTGTTTCACGTGAAACAATACAGATTATTTTTCCAGAATTGTGGAGGTGAATTTATTGAACCCAATATATAGATGTTTCACGTGAAACATTAGTGTTTAACTGAAATAGCGCATAATAGTGGGCTTACAGTGAAATAATTCATCATAAACAACGTTTAAGTGAAAATCAATATATAGTAGTATGTTTAATGTGAAACACAATTGGGTTTTATACATAAAAGCAGAAAAAACGAGCTTGCGCCCGTTTTTTCCACGTGATGAAAAGAGGAGAATATGTTAAAACGGTTTCCCGTTTTAAGCGGATTTAGTGCACTTTTGTGCATTCTTTGGTATTCTTACCATAAATTCTATATAATCTTCAGTTTCTGTTTTATTTGATTTTGCGTCAATACCCGAATCCTTCATGGCTTGTATTGCTTTATTAAATGTATTAACAAATATCCTTACATCCTTAAAGACTCTGTTCGTATTATGACGTGGTTTGACTCTGGTATCGAGCAGATCTGCTATGTAAGCTTCTGTTTGCTCAACATTTAAGTGCTTTTCAGTAATGACCTTTAGGGTTGTCCAGATTTGTTTTTCGCTTTCAAGCTTTAGCAGGGCTCTTGCGTGTCTTTCCGTTAAGCCTTCTTTTTCGATAAAATATCGCACATCAACAGGTAATCTGAGCAATCTCAGCTTATTGGACAACGATGATTGACTTTTTCCCAGCTTTTTTGCTATTTGCTCCTGTGTTAAGCCAAAATGATTCATTAATTGACTGATTGCTTGCGCTTCTTCAAAAAAGTCCAAATCACTGCGCTGAATGTTTTCAAGAATGGAGAATATTGCGCTCGATTCATAATCACAGTCGATTATTACACAAGGAACAGTCTGTAGGTTAGCAAGGATAGATGCCCTGAGTCTTCGTTCACCTGCCACTACTTCAAAATAGTCGCTGTTATTAATATGTCTGCAAAGTAATGGCTGCAAAACGCCGTTTTCTTTAATTGAGTCTGCGAGGGAGAGCATGTCCTCACTTTTAAACTGCTTTCTCGGTTGATAGGGATTTGGCAGTATTTTTTCAGTAGGCACTTGAACAATTTGTTCCATCAGCTCATCTCCTTGTCTATACTATACCATATTGTTTAACAGAAAAAAAGGATTTCCCATAGTGAGAAATCCTTTAGCTTCGACATATATTTACCGCATTATAGTGGCTTGGTATCAATTTTTTTAGACTTTCGCGGATACTTTGTCGGTGTTTGCGATATTTTTCTAATAATTATGATTGATCTTTTATCACCATTTGAAAGATTGAACTCTGCAAACTTGGCAACTTGACCGCCAAGACGTTCAATAGCATTTTTTGCCTGTGCCAATTCTTCATCTCCTGTTGAACCCTTCATTGCAATAAATAATCCTCCAACCTTAACGAATGGCAAACAGTATTCGCAAAGAACATTAAGCTGTGCAACTGCTCTGGCTGTAGCAAAGTCAAACTGCTCTCTGAATTTATTATCTTTGGCAAGTTCTTCCGCACGGACGTGTTGTGTTGTTGCAACTAAGCCTGTGTTATGTAATACATCCTTTATAAATGAAAGTTTCTTACGAACACTATCTACAAATGTTACATTAATATCAGGATTTGCAATAAGCAGGGGAAGACCCGGAAATCCTGCACCACAGCCAACATCAATCAGTGATTGTCCTTTTTCCAGTCTTACATACCTTAGAATATGCAGGCAGTCAACAAAATGCTTAATAACAATGTCGTTTGGTTTAGTTATTGCAGTTAAATTAACATGTTTATTCCATCTGACAAGGGAATCGGCATATTGATCAAAGCGATCTAAATCGTATTCACCAACCTTAATTCCTATTTTTTCAATTTCACCCTTTAAAAGTTCGTAGTCTATCATAAGCTCTCCAATATAATATTAAGTGCAGCAATATCTGCAGGATTTACACCACTGATTCTGCTTGCCTGACCTAAGTTGTCAGGCTTGATTTTGCTCAGCTTCTCGACAGCTTCAAGTCTTAAGCCCTTGAGCTTGCTGTAATCAATGTTTTTAGGGATTTTTTTGTTTTCAATTCTGCGCATTTCCTTAATCTGTTGTTCCTGACGTTTAATGTAACCCTCATATTTAACAGCGATTTCAACCTGTTCAAAAACCTCACGTGGGAGATTCGGTCTTGTATCATCAAGCTCTGTTAAATCACTGTATTTAATCTGAGGTCGTTTAATTAGCTCTATCATTTTGCAGCCACGCTGCAGGGGTGCAGTACCACAGTCAATAAGAATTTGCTGAAGTTTATCAGTGAGCGGTATAGACTTTTCCTTTATTCTGTTTAACTCCTCATTGACACACTTCTCCTTATATAAAAATTTATCATATCTTGCCTGAGAAATCAAGCCTATTTTATAACCTGTTGGAGTTAAGCGTGCATCTGCGTTGTCCTGACGGAGCACCAGACGGTACTCGCTACGGCTTGTCATCATTCTGTAAGGGTCAGTGCAGCCTTTTGTAACAAGGTCATCAATGAGTGTACCGATATATGATCCGCCGCGATCTAAAATCATGGGCTCCTCGCCTTTTATTTTCAGTGCAGCGTTAATTCCTGCGACTAAGCCTTGTGCAGCTGCCTCCTCATATCCGCTGGAGCCGTTGAACTGACCTGCGCCATACAATCCTTCTATTTCATTGAACTCAAGAGTTGCTTTAAGTGCAGTAGGGTCAACACAATCGTACTCAATTGCATATGCAGTTCTCATAACCTGTGCATTTTCAAGACCGGGAATTGTATGAATGAAATCAAGCTGTACATCTTCGGGCAGTGAAGAGGATAATCCCTGCAAATACATTTCTTCAGTATTCAGTCCACAGGGCTCAACGAACAGCTGGTGACGTTCTTTGTCGGCAAAACGAACAATTTTATCCTCAAAAGAAGGACAGTATCTTGGTCCTTTGCCTTCAATCTTTCCTGAGTACATTGGGCTTCTGTGTAAATTATCAAGAATTATCTGTTTTGTTTTTTCGTTAGTATATGTAATATGACAGCAAACCTTATTTTCAGGTGGAGTTTCAGTATCAAAGCTGAATGGGACTGTTTCCTCATCACCCTGCTGAACGTCCATTTTAGAAAAATCTATTGACTGTCTGTTTACTCGCGAAGGCGTACCAGTTTTAAATCTTCTTAAAGGAATATTCAATCTTTTCAGTGCAGCAGCAAGCTCTGTTGAAGGGAACATTCCGTCAGGACCGCTTTCATATGAAATGTCACCGATATAAATTCTGCCGCCAAGGAATGTGCCTGTTGCAATAATTACTGCCTTTGCGGTGAACATTGCTTCAAGCTTGGTTTTAACCTGCCACATTCCGTTATCGAGTTTTATAATGTCAACAATTTCACCTTGTCGAATATCAAGATTGTCCTGTAATTCCAGTGTATGCTTCATACTTGCGGAATATTCACGTCTGTCGATTTGTGCACGCAGTGAATGAACGGCAGGGCCTTTTCCTAAATTCAGCATTCTTGATTGAAGTGAATATTTATCAGCAGCCTTACCCATTTCACCACCGAGAGCATCAATTTCTCTGACAAGGTGCCCCTTTGATGTTCCGCCTATAGAGGGATTACAGGGCATATTTCCAACCCAGTCAAGGTTGATTGTAAAAACTGCAGTTTTGCAGCCAAGTCGAGCTGAAGCAAGGCAGGCTTCAATACCTGCGTGACCAGCACCAATAACGATTACATCATATTCTCCGGCAAAATATTCCATAGCAGTTCCTTCGTTCTAAAAAAGTTGTTTATTTTTAATTATTTACCTACACAGAAATTTGCAAATATATTGTTAACAACCTCTTCGGTTGCCTTTTTTCCTGTTAATGTTAAAAGCTCTTCAATAGCACTGTCAATCATAACATTGATTGCATCATAGGTAACGCCCATTTGTGCACCACTCAGTGCTTCTATAATATAGTTAAGTGCATTTTGAACACACAGCTTTTGTCTTTTGTTGGCTAAAATCGGTTGCGTGGTATCAACATTGCCCACACCAAGCAGTTCTTTTACAGCCAGTGAAAGCTGTTCAGCACCGTTATTGTTTTTTGCAGAAAGACAAACGACCTTGTCAAAATGTTCCTTTATTTTTTCAATTTCAATTTTTTGCTCTAAATCTGCTTTGTTGATGATTGCAACGCATGGCTTGTTGCTGCAGCTTTCAATAAGCATCTCATCCTCACGGCTCAATTTTTCAGAGCCGTCAAAAACGGCAAGCACCAAGGTTGCCGTGTCGATTTTTTCAATAGCCTTCTGTATGCCGATTGATTCAACAATGTCGTCACTTTCGTGTATTCCGGCAGTGTCACTCAGATGTAAAATCATATTGTCAAGTCTGACTGAATTTTCAACAATATCTCGGGTTGTACCTTTTATGTGCGTAACAATGCTTTTTTCTCTGCCGGAAAGCATATTCATAAGTGTGGATTTGCCGGCATTTGGCTTGCCGACAATCGCAGTGTCAACGCCCTCTGTCATTGCAGAGCCATTTTCATAATTTTTTATCAATGCAGACAAGTTGTTTTTTGCAGTAGTCAGTGTATTAATCAGGCTGTCCTCCTCAAGCTCGGGTATTTCCTCATCAGGATAGTCAACCCATGCCGCCATTAATGCACTGCAGCTTATAAGTTCCTCTAATACAGCTGATATTTTATTGCTCAAAGAGCCTTGAAGTAAGTTAAAGGAGGCCTTAGCCGCCTCTTGTCCTTGTGCAGTAATAAGCGAAGCTACTGCTTCAGCCTGTGCAAGGTCCATTTTACCGTTTAAGAATGCACGTTTAGTGAATTCTCCCGGTTCAGCAGGGATTGCGCCTGCTTCAAATACAGCCTCCAAGGTTTTTTCAACAATAAAAATTCCGCCGTGAACAGATAATTCAACAACATCCTCACCGGTATAGCTTTTCGGATTTCTGAAAACTAAGGCAATCGCATTGTCAAAGCTTGTGTTATCTGAATAAACATTACCGAATTTTGCAGTATATCCCTTTATTTTTGATAACGGAGTACCGTCAATTGCCTTGAAAACCTTGTCTGCAATGGCGATAGCATCATCACCGCTGATACGGATTACACCGATACCTGCAATACTGTTACCTGTTGCAATAGCAGCAATCGTTTTTGACATATTGATTACCTCCTTAAATTAATGATATTGCAAAAAACAGCCAAGGAATACCTCAGCTGTTTTTATACGCAATATTACGAAAAATCATTTCAGTAATTTTAATTAACAGTGTCGCCAAAGGCAGTTAATTAAAAATCAGTCCTTGTTAACCTCAATCTTTCCGAATTTCGGAATGTCTGCACGATCAACTCTCTTTTGACGATTTGGATCAGCAGCAACAGGTGCTTTAGCACTTCTGTTATTTCTTCTCGGACCGTTATCTTTAACGCCGCCAACCGGCTCAATAAGAACTCTTCTGTCCACACCTGATCCAACCGAACGAGAGGTAACACCCTCAATTTCCTGAACTGTAGTGTGAATGATTCTTCTTTCATATGGATTCATTGGTTCAAATCCATATCTTCTGCCTGTTTTTAAAACATAATTAGCATTCTTTTCTGCTAATGATCTGAGAGTCTTTTCTCTCTTATTGCGATAGTTACCAACATTAAGAATAACTCTTACATAAGTGTCGGTAGCACGTTTAATAGCCAGGCTTGTTAAATATTGAAGTGCATCAAGTGTTTCACCGCGATGACCGATGATAATACCGATGCTTTCTGTCTGTATATCAATTTCAACAGCATCGTTGTTTAATACAGCTTCAATTTGTGCATCGTCAATCTTAAAGCCTTCAAGAATGGTTTTAAGATAACTGGTTACATAGTCTAAATCTATATTGATAGAACTATCGAGCTTGTATTCAGAACGCTCCTTCTTTGGCTTAGCTTCCTGAACAGGCTGTGGTTCTTTAACCTTTTTTGGCTCCTGCTCAACAGGTGTTTTGTATACAGGAACACGTTTATCACGAGGTTTTCTTGCAGATTTGCGGTTTACAGGTGTTCGTTCCTTCCTGTTATCCTCAAAGCTTGCCTTAACCTGTGCGTCACTGCCGCCAAAAAGACCAAGAACTTTTTTCTTAGGCATAGCAACAATTTCAATCTTAACATCCGCAGTAATCGGTGCATTAAGACCGGTTTTTGCAGCAAGAGTTGCCTCCTCGATAGTTTTACCGGTACCGATAAATTCCTTTATCATATATTCCTCCGATAATTATTTAATTTTCTTAACATTTTCCTCACGAGAACGACGCTCAATAGTATTTTCAACCATTAATCTTGCTTGTGTCTTTCTTGGCGGATATTGCTTGAAAATAAAGATTTGCTGCAGAATTGCAACAAGGTTTGAAATAATCCAATAAAAACCGACAGCGGCAGTTACTTTAAATGAGATGTAGAATGAGAAAAATGGCATCATTAACATCATCATCATCATTTGTGTTGCCTGCTGACCTGCTGCAGGATTATTTTTCTTTTGAATAAATGTTGATATTAAGCTTGAGCCTAAAGATGTTACAAGACAGAGAATCGGAATAATAACAATAATTCCGTCCTTCCAGTGTGGTACAGCAGTCATATCAATACCGAATAAGGACATACCACCACGGTAAATATCAATTTCTGCACACAAATTCTCAGTGAAAATTTGTGGGAAGGAAGACATAAGTGTTTCTCTGTAAGCATCAAAATTTTCAAGAATATTCAGCTGGAAATAAGTGATTTTTGCATTTTCACCGGCAATGCCCTGATAAATAGGATAGATAGCATCATAAATTGCCTGTGAATTATCAATGAAATCCTTTGCTCCTAATACATAGGAAATAGGGTAATAAATAATACCGATAATACCCATTAAGAATATCATCTGGAAAAGCATTGGTCCGCAGCCCATCTGCATGGGGTTGTGACCCTCTCTGCTATAGAGATTCTGCATTTCCTCGTTCATTTTTGCCTGCATCTTCTGACGCTCGGCAGGATCGTTTCCGCTGTATGCATATTTCTTTTGAATTTTCTGAATTTTTGGCTGTAATCTTGTAGTTCTTGCCATTGTTTTTTGCTGTCTTATATTAATAGGTAAAAGAAGCAAACGTGTTACAATTGTAAAAATTATAATAGCAAGAAAGTATTGGTTACCGAGTACGTCCATAAGAAATTCCATACATTTACCGAATAACCAATAAAGAGGCTTGAATACGCCTATACCATTTGATATAGCACTTTTGGCTGCTAGTAAAATTAAACTACTATTCATTATTTATCCTCTTTGTTAATTTTAGGGGGGACAGGATCCCAGCCGCCTTTTGAAAAGGGATTGCACCTCAAAATACGCCAAATAGCTAAAAGGCTTCCTTTAAAAATTCCGTGAATTTCAACTGCCTCAATAGCATATTGGGAACAGGTTGGATTAAATCGGCAACAGCCGTGTGAAAATCTTGGGCTGATTGTAAGCTGATAAGTTTTAATTAAAAAAATAATTATCTTTTTCAATCCAGTGCACCCAATGCTTTTAGCTGCTCCTCCATCTGGGCTTTAACTTCCTGCATTTTTGCCTGACTTGTTCTTGTTCTTGCAACAAAAACAATGTCATAGCTGCTGTTTAACCTGTGCTCAAGCTCTGAAAAGGCTGTTCTGATTAATCGTCTTGCACGATTTCTTTTAACAGCGTTGCCTATTTTTTTGCCTGTGGTAATGCCGTAGCTGGTTTCACCGCTGCGGTTTTTCATAACATAGGTAACAATACACGAGGAAGCTTTGTTTTTGCCCCTGTAATAGAGTCTGCGAAAATCCTTGTTTTGTTTTAAGGTTTTGCTTTTCACCCAATCACTCCCAATCGGTAATTAGTAAGAAAGCTTCTTTCTGCCCTTAGCACGACGGCGAGCAAGTACCTTTCTACCATTCTTAGTTGCCATTCTTTTTCTGAAGCCATGCTCTTTCTTAGCGTGTCTCTTCTTTGGCTGGAAAGTTCTTTTCATTTTTTTCACTCCTTATCAAAAGACTAAACTTGTCTTAATCTTTTATGTTCTCTGTACGGGTATAGTACAGGCAAATTTTGTCGAGAGATAAAACTCCACGTTAACGGTAGATATTATATATTAAAATATAAAGACTTGTCAATAAAAATTTGAATAAACTTGTATTTATTCATTTTATATATTATAATAACACTATATATTGCGTACCACGCTTTTATCAACAACTAAAATGAAACGGGGTAATTTGTATGCTGGGTATTATCGGTGCTATGGATGTTGAGGTTAATGCCATTAAAAATAAAATCATTAATAAAACAGTAACCAAGAAAGCAGGCATTGAATTTGCCTGCGGACTGATAGAAAATGTTATGGTTTGCGTTGCACAGTGTTCACCCGGCAAGGTCAATGCGGCACTTTGCACGCAGGCTATGATTGATTGTTTTGATGTTGACAAAATCATTAATGTTGGTGTCGGCTGCTCACTTTCAAAGGATGTTGTAATTAAAAATGTTGTTATTGCAACGGATGTTTGCGAGTATGATATTGATATTACTGCACTTGGTGAACCTCGTGGCTTCATCAATGGTCTTAATGTAATTAAGGTTGGTGCAGATAAGGATCTTAGTGAAAGGCTTGCACGCACAGCAATCGGCTGTGGCGAAAAAATTCATCGCGGAACAATTGCCAGCGGTGACACATTTATTGCTGACAGTCAGCTTAAGCAGTTTTTAAGCAGCGAGTTTGATGCTATCTGCGGTGAGATGGAGGGCGGTGCAATCGGTCACACCTGTCTTGCTAATGGAATACCCTTTGCGGTAATCCGTTCAATCAGTGATGGCGGTGATGAAAGCTCACAGATTGATTACCCGATATTTAAAAAAATCGCTGCAGATATTTCTACAGCGATCATTGTTGAATATATTAAATCTGAGCAAAATCAGTTTGCTTTATATTAATCAAGATAGAAGCTTGTGAGTATTTGCTCCTCGGCTCTGTTTATGAGGTTGATGAATGCATTGCTTTCGCACATATCGTTACCGTTTCTTGACTTGTCTTCAATAAAACCGAACTTTGCGTCCTCAACTGCAATTGCAGCATTTGCCAGCTCTCTGCCAAGATTAAAGTCAATTTTGAATATTTCTTTTGGCAGAATACCTGCCTTTGCCATTGTCAGTGCACCACGGTACACACAAAGAGCATAGTAGTCATAGATATATTTAACTGCCTGTTCATCCTTCGCAGATGAAATAATATCGAGCAGGAATGTTGATGCCTGTGCCAGTGTTCCTACACTGATTTCACCGTTTTCATCAATAGGTGAATCAATATAGGAGGTGTCAACACCATTTCGGTTGTTGCTTACGCCCAAAAGGTAATCGGTGGTTACACCATAGTATTCACCGCACTTAATCACAAAATCAAGTCCGCATTCTCTTATGCCCTTTTCATAGTGGCTGAGCAGTGCCTGACTAATCCCCAAATCTATTGCAGCCTTTTTCTGACTGATACCTCTTTCTTTACGAAGCTGGGTTAACACCGCAGCAAATTTAGAAAGCTTGTCTGTTTTTTCTTTTTTATCATTCTTTTTTTCTTCAATACGATTTTCCATAAAACCCTCCACATATTACAAATAGTATTATATCATCATATTACTATTTGTAAAGTGCGAATTTTATATTGTCAATTATTTGTAATATTTGGCTAAATAAGGAGCTTTTTTATATGAAATCATACACAGTATATTTATTTCGTCATGGTTTGACCAAAGGTAACTTAAACGCACAGTATATTGGGCATACGGATTTGCCATTAACTACTGATAGTATATCAAGCCTGAAATCAATAAAAGCACATGAGCATTATCCAAGGGTTGAGGCCGTGTTTTCATCGCCGCTCAAGCGTTGTAAGGATTCTGCAAAAATTATGTTCCCTGAAAGCAATACCATAATTATTGATGATTTTATTGAATATAATTTTGGCGAATTTGAGCAGTGCACAGCTGAAGATTTAAAGGATAATGAAGATTTTAAAGCATGGATAAGAGGCGATATAAACGCGCGTACGCCTTATGGTGAAAGTAACGCCGAATTTGTCAGCCGAGTTTGTCTTGCCTTTGAAAAGGTTGTTGACGGATGTATTAAAACAGGCACAAATAATATAGCTATTGTGGGTCACGCAGGTGTGTTGATGACAATTCTTTCCTGCTATGGTCTGCCGGAAGCACCTATGGCTCATTGGCAGATGGATGCAGGCTATGGTTATAAGCTGCGTATTACTCCGTCACTCTGGATGCAGGGCAGAAAGCTGGAGGTTATCGATACCTCCCCAACAAGTATTCAGGATATGGATAATAATTAAATTGTTGATTTTAATATTTGTTCGCAAATTCCTGCGAATTATAAAACCCTCAGAAACGCAAATGTTTCTGAGGGTTTTTGTGTGTATTCGTATAATGATTAATCTTCTTTTTTCTTTGCAGAAAGAACGGCAGCACCTGCACCTGCAAGTGCGATTGAGAATGCAATTGTCATTGCACCTGCACCTGTTGCTGGTGATTTTTTAGATGCGTTCTTTTTAGTTTCGGCAGTGGTTGTTGCTGTATCGTCTGTGTTCGGAACAAGTGGTTTGATTTCAAACTTTGATGAAGTTGAAGGTTTTTTGGCTGGCTGCTCTTCTTTTGGGGCATCAGTGTCGTCCGGGTCTTCGGGGTCTTCCCAATTTCCTAATTCATCAATAAATTCCTTAAGCTGAAGAACATTATTATAAGAAATTAATCCACGAAGAACATCAAAGCTTGCATAGAGATTTGGCTCGCCGCCAACTTCGTATGAATAAGCACCATCAGTAGATGTTTTGAAAGCGTTGAGCTGTGAATAAATCTCGGTGCTTTTGTCCAGCGTAATTGTTTCTGCTGCTTCATCAAGCAGTGAATCAAGCCATTCATATTCCGCATATGCCATCAGCGCAAGACCGGTTGAGTTAGCATTAAGGCTTGTACCGTATTGACTGTCACTGAAATAACCGCCCTCTGTTTTATAGGTTTCAATTACCTTGAGTGCATCATTGAGCTCTGCATCATAATCACCAAAAGCATATGTGATTGCAGAAATAAAGTAAGCAGTGTTGTCACAGCTGTAGCCCCAGTTTTCCATTCCGCTGCCCATTGTGTAATATTTGTCAACAAAGTTTTTGCAAACATCCTCACAGAATTGCTCGTTATCACTATAAAAAAGCGACGGAATAACGATATTATAAAAATAAGGATTAATCTCTGAATCTGCAGGCATTGCACTGAAAGCTTCAGTTAAATCATAGCCCTCAAATTCCCAAGGGTCAACATCAATTTCATTAAAGATGCTGATTACAGCAGCATAGGTTGTAAGGCTTTCGCCGTACTGAGTGACAAGCTTGCCGTTGTTAGCTTTTACATTTTCACGGACACTTGCAATGAATTTGTCTGTGTACTTTGACAAATCTGCACCTGATTTTGTGAGATAGTAAAAATCTACTGCATCTTCAATGGTGTAGTCACCCTCTTTTTGTGAGGTGATGTAATTTACAATTTTATTAATTTCCTTCTGCACATCTTCGCTTTTTGGCTGAGTTTGTGCGAATGCGGTAATACTTGCAGTAAGCATTACACAAATTGCAGTGAGAACTGCTAAAACTTTTTTCATATATTTTTCCTCCTATATGATTTTTATATTTGATAACATCGGCTGAATGCCTATGCTAACAGGTGTATGAAAAAACGATTTTGTCGCCTGTGGATACGGTGCATTTATTGCAGCTTTTTGGCGGTGAACTGCCGTTAACCGTGTATACCCAGCCGCTTTGCTTTCCGCAGTCCATTTCGTCAATATTGTTAAAGCCTGATATGTATGTGCCGTATGCACTGCTTTTGGCATTTATGGAAACACCGTTTTTACTGCAGGCTGTTTTTAATGCGTCGTATACCGTTTCACCATTGTCAACAGTAACAGTGCAGGTGCTCATAATGATTCCGTTTGAAGGCACAAAATCCTCGTGACCTGCTTTGAGCTTATCCATATTGTTAAGAATTTTTTTACACTCAATTTCTACAGTACAGGTGATTTCCGAAGTAGTTGCAGTTGTTGTTGATGCAGTTTTTTCAGTAGCTGCAGTGCTTGTGGTATTTGTATTTTTTGTTGGGGTTGTGACTTTATTTATTGTCGTTTCTGCAGCTTTTTTTGTTGTGCTTTCAGTAGGTTTGTTTTTTGCTGATGCTTGCTGCGTACTGCTTTTTGTACTGCTGACTTGATTATTGGTTATTTCTTTTTCATTTGCCGCAGTGCTTTGAATATTTTGTTTAGTGATTGAACTGCCTATTGTTATTTCAGCCACAGCCGATAATGACGGTGTGTCTTGTGTTTCAGTTGCTTGTTCACTGCCGCAACCTGCGAATGACACACACATTAATATTATTGTAATTAATATTAATAAATGTTTGAATTTATTTTTCATAAAAAACACCCCTGCAAGTAGGCAGAGGTGTAATAGGTCTTTCAATTCATTTGCCTTTCCACTTGCCCAAAAGCTGAATTAGATTTTCGGCAGGTATCCCGACTTATGATATAGAATGTTTTGATAATTCGCTTGATACACCAACTTAAGGTGTGCCTTTCGTCAAATACGGTAATGGCGGTTGCTTAGGATTCTCACCTAATTCCCTTTTAATCTCAGCTTGTTAGACTGAGAACCGAATGGTTATTTAATTTGCAATGTCAGTATAGCATTAAGATAGTATGGTTGTCAATTAATTATTTTCATATACCTCACGCTTGAGCACACCAATATATGGCAGGTTGCGGTAATATTGATTATAGTCAAGTCCATAGCCCACAACAAACTCATTTGGCACATCAACACCGACATAGTCAGCCTTGATGTCAGCAACACGTCTTGCCGGCTTGTCCAGAAGGGTAACAACAGCAATTGACTCAGGATTCCTTTTTACCAGTAAATCACATATGTATTTAAGGGTTCTGCCTGTGTCGAGAATATCCTCAACAAGAAGCACGTCAAAGCCGCTTAAATCATCACTGATGTCTTTGATTATTTTGATTGTACCGCTGGATTCAGTACCTGCACCATAGCTTGATGCCTGAATGAAATCAATGCTGCAGGGCAAATCAATGTGCCTTGTAAGATCGGTTAAAAAATAGATAGAGCCCTTGAGTACACCAACAACAAGCAGCTTTTTGCCTGCATAGTCTTTTGTGATTTTTTCACCGAGTTTTTTTGAAAGGGCATAAAGCTCTTCCTCGGTCACAAGGATTTTTTCAACATCTTTATTCATATTGCTCCTCCTAAGTTCTATGTATCAGATTTTATACTTTTTCCAAACACCTTTAAAATAGAAGCTAAGTGAAATTGCACTTGCAATGCACCAGCCTACAGGCCATGCGGTCCATATACCTGTCCATCCCATAAAGCGTGATAAAACAAATGCAAGACATACTCTTATCAGCAAATCGGTAAAGGTTGCGGTCATAAAATATTTCATTGCACCTGCACCACGGAGCAGCCCGTCGGTTGTCAGCTTTGCGGCAACCACTATAAAAAATGGCGAAATAATTACTAAAAACGCGGTTCCCACTGTTAATGCTTCGGTTGCACCGGTATTCAGAAACAGACCAATAAGCTGATTTCTGAAAATAACAAATATTGCCGTAAAAATAAGTGCCAGGCTTGAACATATAACAATGCCCGAATTAAAGCCTTTTTTTACTCTGTCAATTTTACCACCACCAAGATTTTGTGCGGTATAGTTAGACATTGCGTTGCCAAGTGTATTAAAGCAGGTCACTGCAAAATTATTAATTTTAACGGCGGCTGCATAGCCTGCAATAACTGCGGTTCCAAAATCATTGATAATACTTTGAATGATGATATTGCCTACAGAAACAAAGCCCTGCTGCAAAATACTTGGAACAGCAATTCGTACAATCTTTTTCAGCAGCGGTATGGAAAACAGTGAAGGCTTGTCGCATTTAATTTTACCAAGCTTAATAAATACAATTGCCACAGAGGTAATGCAGGATACACCCTGACAGATAAAGGTTGCCCAGGCAACGCCGCTTATTCCCATATTGAACTGTGTAACAAACAATATGTCCACGCCGATATTTGCAGTGGAGGATATTGCTAACAAAACGAACGGTGTTCTGCTGTCACCAAGGGCAGAAAAAATGCCTGTCGAAATATTATAAAAGAATAAGAACAGTAAACCGCCTGTGTAAATATTAAGATACAGTATTGTATCGTCCATAATTTCAGCAGGGGTATTAATCAGCTTTAGCAGCGGCTTCATAAAAATAAAGCCAAGAGCCATAAGCGTTAAGCAAAGCGCACCGCTGGCAATAAAGTTTGTGTTAACCGCTGTTTTTAAATCACGGTATCTTTTTGCACCGAAAAGCTGACTGAGTACCACACTGCAACCGATGTTGCAGCCAAAAGCAAAGGCAAGGTAAATCAGTGTTACCTCATATCCGTTGCCAACGGCCGCCAGAGCACTGTCACCGATGAATTTGCCGGCTACAAAACTGTCGGCAATATTATATAGCTGTTGAAAAATTATACTGCCCAAAAGCGGCAGTGAAAATTTGCACAGCACCAAGCCGGGTTTACCGACTGTTAAATCTTTAACCATTATGTATCACCATTCTCAAATTATATCACTCAAATAAAATAAAGTAAAGAATATTGTAACTTGTATTTTATGCTTGTGTTATGCTATATTTTAGGTGAGATTATTTCAAGGGGGATTCACAATGACAGAAACAGAAAAGATGGAAAAGGGTCTGATTTACGATTGCACGGCTGAAGAAATTATGCGTGTACAAACAGGCTGTGTTCAATATATGAAGGAATATAACACACTCGGTCTTGGCGATGAAAGACGAATGGAAGAGCTTTTAAAGCTGATGTTTGCAGAGGTGGGCGAAGAAACCTATATCCAGCCTCCGTTTTATGCCAACTGGGGCGGTGCTCATGTGCACCTTGGTGAAAGTGTTTATGCTAATTTTAACCTGACACTTGTGGACGACGGTCATATTTATATTGGTGATAAAACGATGATTGGACCTAATGTTACAATCGCAACAGCAGGTCATCCTGTTTTGCCTGAGCTTAGGGAAAAGAGTCTTCAGTTCAATGTGGATGTTCATATCGGCAGAAACGTGTGGATTGGTGCAGGTGCAGTTATTGTGCCGGGTGTGACAATCGGTGACAATTCCGTTATCGGTGCAGGCTCTGTTGTAACAAAGGATATACCTGCTAATGTTGTTGCAGTGGGTAACCCCTGCCGTGTAATGCGCGAAATCAGTGACCACGATAAAGAATTTTATTATAAAGATAAAAGAGTAAATTACTGATATATCTAATTATAAAAACAACCACTTTGTTTTTAGTTGTTGTATCATAACGAAGTTTATATAATTTATTAACAGATAAATCGGAATTTGGAGATAGAAATAAAATGTTTATTAGAGAGTATCAACCCTCAGACTGTAAGGAATTGACAGAGCTTTTCTACAATACGGTTCACACAGTAAATGCAAAAGATTACCCCAAAGAACAATTAGATGTATGGGCGATAGGACAGGTAGATTTGAAAAAGTGGAATCAGTCGCTTCAAGAGCATTTTAGTATTGTTGCGGTTGATGATGATATTATTGTAGGCTTTGGGGACATAGATAAGACAGGCTATTTTGACCGCCTATTTGTTCATTCTGGGTATCAAAGAAAAGGAATTGCTACTGCTATTTGCAATCGGTTAGAATCGGTAGTTCAAGAGAATATTGTTACCCATGCTTCTACTACAGCAAGACCTTTTTTTGAAAAAAGAGGATATAAAGTGGTTAAAGAACAACAGGTAGATCGACAGGGAATTTTTCTTACAAATTTTGTTATGATAAAGGAACGGTAAAATTCCGGTATATCGGGCAATTGAAGTAATAAGTAAATTAAAATTTGTTTAGCAAATTACAAATATAATACCATAGCGAGAATCGGATTTTGACATACATAATCCACAAAAAGTTAGTAAAACCGCGAACATAGTGTTCGCGGTTTTACTTCGTTAACCCACCTGCGCATTAAAACGTGGTTGTTTGTTAATATTAAATATGCAGAATTGCTGTGGCAAAGCCGAAATAGATGAGCAGTGACAGTGCATCCATTACTGTTGTAATAAACGGTGATGAAATAACAGCAGGGTCAAGCTTCATTTTCTTTGCTAAAATCGGGAAAGCACAGCCAACCATTTTTGCAAATATAATTTCAATAACCAGTGTTAAGCTGATTACCAGATCCACTTCAATGGTGATTCCGTCCATACCAAGGAGTGTTCTGTCAACAAACCATATTTTGACAAAGTTTACAGCTGCAAGCGTTATTCCGCATACTAAGCCCACACGGAATTCCTTCCACATAACTTTGAATATATCCTTAAAGTCTATTTCATTAAGGGAAAGTGCACGGACAATAACTGCACTTGCCTGACCGCCTGAGTTACCGCTTGTGCCTGTCAGCATAGGAATAAATGATGTCAGCACAATCAGTGCAGACAGCTTATCCTCAAATGCATTTAGAATCATACTGGTGAAGGTGGCACTTACCATAAGGAATAAAAGCCACATAATTCTTGATTTCCAGGTTTCGAAAATACCCATTTTAAGATAAGGCTTTTCGTTCGGCACGATCGCGTTCATCTTCTGAATATCCTCGGTGTTCTCGTCAACAAGAACGTCCATAGCATCGTCAACGGTAATGATACCAACAAGCCTGTTCTCCATATCAACAACAGGCAGTGCTAAAAAGTCATATTTGCTCAGCAGGTTTGCCGCTGTTTCCTGGTCATCGTGCGTGTTGATATAGATGATATTGGTTTCCATCAGCTCTTCAATTTTATCATCATTATCGTGGAGCAAAAGCTCTTTGACAGTAATAACACCGATAAGGTGACGTGATTCGTCAGTTACATAGCAGGTGTAAATGGTTTCTTTGTCAACACCTGTTCGGCGGATACGCTTTATGGCATCTTCTACCGTGTTTGTCTTTTTGAGGTCTACAAACTCAGGTGTCATAATTGAGCCTGCACTATCCTCAGGATATTTTAAAAGGGTGTTGATGGATGCCCTTGTCTGACTGTCGGTATTTTTTAAAATACGCTTAACAATGGTTGCAGGCATCTCCTCAATAATATCAACGGTATCATCAAGGTAAAGTTCATCAATCACTTCACGCAGCTCGTTATCTGAAAATGCGTGAATCAGCATTTCCTGTGTATCATTGTCAAGCTCTACGAAGGTTTCCGCAGCCTCTTCTTTAGGCAGCAGGCGGAAAAACAGAATTCTCTGCTCTATGCTGAATTCATCGAATATGACTGCAATATCTGCAGGATTGAATTCAGTGAGTATTTTTTTTATTTCAGAATAGTTTTTACTCTTATAAAGAGATGAAAGCTTTTCTATTATTTCTTCAAGTTCAATATCTTCAAGATTCATAATATCATCTCCTTTTCATATTGTGTTATTCAATGCTGCTATAGAATGGCTTTTCCTCCTTGTCATAGGGGTTAACGGCAATTCGCTTTGTAACAGCAAACATAATAACGATTAAAACTGCACCGCCTAAAACAGCACAAACGGTCATTATAAATTCGGGCTTTTCAAACAGCCTTGTGCCCTCAACAAATGAAATGTAATCGGGCTGCTGCATTTCAAGTTTAACCTGTTCTGTTGTTTTGTTTACTCGTTTAATGTTAAGTGAGTAATTTCTTTTGCTGCCGTCGGAAGCAGTACAGGTCAATGTGATTTTCGGTGTCTGATCAGCCGACAGCTTTAATGAAACAGGTGCACAGTATGCGTTAATATCATGTGTAACAGGTGTGATTGTTAAATCTGTTAAATCTGAAGGGATATATAGTTTATAAACTGTGTCACTGTCATTGATTGTCGGTGATAATTCGCCGTATTGTGAATATATTGACGACAGCTTGTTGTTGCTGTTTTGAACATAGTCAGTTGGGTTTGAATATGTGAATGTATAAATCTTACTGCCTGCATCATACTGCAGTGTGGCAGTTAATCCGATTGGGTGATTGGTTTCATCATAAATGTAGTTGATGAATAAATCGGCATCACCTTTTATAGCATAGCTGTCAAGAGTCGGTGTAATACTGTTATCATCTAACGTTAAGGAATATTCCTGTATTTCGTGGTTGTAAGTGCTGTCAATTTTTGCATTTTTAAAGCTTATTTTGACTAATACAGGCGTATTATCAGCGTATGCATTTATGGGGGTAATCAATAATGCGGAACAAATAATTATTAGCAAAATCACTAAATTTATTTTTTTCCTCATATAATCACCTCATTCAAAAATAATGTAATTTGTAATTCCTTTACTGTCTAAATATTGCTTTGCAATGGTTGGATTTTTTGCAGTAATGCAGAATACAGAGTTGCTGTCATTATCTGTGTGATTTTCGGTTTTTTCCTGCCATTCCTCATCAAGTGCTTTTGCACTGTCGGATGTTAGGTTTATACCGATAGCCTTAAGAAGCTTCAGCTCATCGTTAAAATCGGCGTAAAGCTTTTCGGCAAGATTGTCAAAACCACTGTCACTATTTTCTCCTGCCTCTGCAGGCAAATCATAATTATCAAGAACAAATACAGTAACACCCATCCCCATGGCTTCGTCAATAATACTTTTAATGTAGTTATAGGCATTGTCAGCACTTGGGTTCAGATATGTGTTGCCTGCACTGTCCTTAAGAAGACTGCCCCCATTGAGCATTGCGAGGCTCGGGTCAGCAACAGGTGCAATGTTGTCTTTATAGCAGGAAATAATTCCTATCGGCAAAACATCATTTTCCTTCAGAAGATTTGCAGATGCTTTCAAATCGCTTGATGGTGACGAAATTGCACCAAAGCTTGAAATGGTTGCCAGTGATGAATTGTAGCCGATTGTTCCGTCATTTCTTTTCAAGTCAAATGCCAGTGAAGTGTATCCGTTGTCAGCAGCCGTGTCAATAACGGCACCGAGCATTAATCCGCCATCCAATGACAGTGACTGGCAGCTGCTGCCTTTAATGCTTATAGCAATATTATTAAGATTTGCAGTGCTGTTTTCTTCATTTTCTACAAAGGGCATAGCTCGGCGTTCCAAATGGATATCCATAATTGTGTAGCCGGTACCAATCAGAGCAATTGATGCAACTGCTGCAATGAAGCCTTTTACAAGCTTTCCAACTCGCTTTTTTGTGAAAAACGGTTCTTTGGCTCTTTTTTGCTTGATTTGTGCAGTGGTGTCCTTTGGTGCATCAACATATTTATCGGCAAAATAAATTTTTCTGCCGGTGGGCTGCTCGGTCCATTTCCGGTTTCTGTCCTTGTTTTTATAAAAACGTTTTTTCTTCATAGCTTAACACTCAGCGTTTTCTTTTAAAAGCTTAATTGTTGCAGCAGGGTCGTCACTTTTGAATACTGCAGAGCCTGCAACAAAAACGTTTGCCCCTGCCTTGCCTGCAATTTTTACTGTGTCTGCATTGATTCCGCCGTCAACCTGAATATCAAGTTCAGGGTACTTTGCTCTCAGCTCTTCAATTTTAGGCATAGTGCTTTCCATAAAGCTCTGACCGCCGAAGCCCGGCTCAACTGTCATAACAAGCACCATTGAAAGCCTGTCTAAATACGGATAAACTGCATCAACAGGTGTGTTTGGTTTAACAGCAAGTGCAGCCTTGCAGCCTGCTGATGTGATTTTGTCAATGGTTTTGTCAATATCACTTTCGCATTCAACGTGGAAGGTGATTATATCAGCACCTGCTTTAATGAAATCATCAATATAAAAAAGTGGGTCGGAAATCATTAAATGAACATCAAAGGGAATATCGCATACCTTATTGAGTGCTGCAATAACCGGTGCACCGATAGAAATATTGGGAACAAAGTGACCGTCCATAACATCAAGGTGAATAAGGTCAGCACCTCCGACAGCACATTTTTTCAGCTCGCTTTCAAGGTTTGCAAAATCACTTGCCAGTACTGATGGTGAAATTTTGATTTCCATATATTTAACTCCTTAGTGGATTATATTCTTCTTCATCGACTGAAGATTTGAGTTACTGTATCGCATATTTATAATATTATAATATGTTTTTTAATTAAAATCAACTTAATAAAGTCAACTTATACTTGTTTTTAAATTATTTATGTAGTATTATATACACAATGTTTTATCGAAAGGTAAGTGAATGATATGATTCAGGCAAGTAATATAACTGTTCAGTTTGGCGGAAGAGCTTTGTTTGAAAGAGTTAATGTTACATTTTCCGCAGGTAACTGCTATGGAATTATCGGTGCAAACGGTGCAGGAAAATCAACATTTTTAAAGGTTTTATCAGGTGAACTTGAAGCACAGAAGGGCGAGGTTTTCATCACTCCCGGTGAAAGACGAACTCAACCAAGTTCTCGGATATCCTCTCCTCACAAATATTAAATGTGAGGTAGTACTTGTTGACGGTGTAGCTACCGGTGATTTCAAGA
>CAYNGP010000020.1:0-27402 GCA_964396885.1 uncultured Bacteroides sp.
TTCGGGATACATATTAACCGTTCCACCGGAAATACCAATCAATGGAGCGTGATTAGAATCGTCAGAGCACACACCCATAATAGCTAAGTAATCTGAGCCATCCATGAGTCCGAGATTCAAGGTTGCACCCTGTCGCACTTCTATAGTTGCGTTATCAAAAGTTCCTCTAATTATTGTATACCCGTTTCCGCAGATTGTAACATCGGATTGCTTAAATACAACAGGTTTGGTAAATTCAATATCATCCGTCAGGCTGATTATGTAAACGCCTTCTTCAGTATTTACCGTATTTACCGCATCAACAAATTCTTCAAAACTGCCAACGCTGATCTCTTCAGGCTGACTCGCAAAAACAGAAATTGACAAGCCGATACACATGCTCATTATAAGTAAAGCTATAATAAAAGGTTTAAAAAATCGACCTTTCTTGTTGTTCATATTTTTCTCCCCCTTTTTTGAACTGAAAATTTGATATGAATAATTATCCGTTTTAATTCTATGATTCATGTTTTGGTACCCCATCCACATTCATTTTTTATTTATATTGTTATATGATATATTTTTTGAAAAACAGACAGTTCGTTCATTTTCGACTACTTGTCCTATTGTATATTATTATATAGAGTAATCATATCACAATACATATAATTTGTCAAGATTTGTGGGGTACTCTGCGTTGAAAAAAGATGTGACCCGATGGAAATAAAAACAAACACAAAGACAGGTAAAATATTTGTTGAATGCCTTTGAAGCAGAACGCAGAGTCATTTCACTTTTCCAAAGAAAGCAAAAAATCATAACCACCAGTTGAACTGGTGGTTTGCACAGGCCCTATAAGGGCCGCCTACTGGCTCGCCGACTAAAAGTCGGCACTGATAGTTTGACATCGCATTACTATTTCAGGCAATCGCTCTCGTGCGGTTGTCTTTTTTATGCCTTATTTATTCTTGTTACCCGTGAACGGGTCTACATACTCTTTGAGTGACATTTGGTCATTTGCAAAATCTTCTTCAAGCTGATTTTGTATATACTTTTCTATCACTTTCTTATTTCGACCGACTGTATCTGCATAGTATCCCCTACACCAAAAATGTCGATTGCCATATTTATACTTTAAATTTGCGTGTCGGTCGAAAATCATCAGTGTGCTTTTTCCCTTGAGATATCCCATAAATTGTGCTACACTTAGATATGGTGGTATTGATACCAAAAGGTGTATATGGTCTTTACACGCTTCTGCTTCGATTATTTCTACACCTTTCTGTTCGCACAATTTACGGATTATTTCTCCTATATCTTTCTTTATTTTTCCGTATATCTCTTTTCTGCGATACTTCGGTGCGAACACTATATGGTACTGGCACCTATATGTTGAGTGTGAAAGTGTTTTTATTTCATTATTTCCATTCTTTTTTATCATGTTTTTAACCTCCTGTATTTTAGTAACGCGGCTGCCAAACCGTTTCTATTATACTTGGAGGTTATTTTTTCGCCAATACATTCGCCTTGCTTTTAGCTCGGCGGTTTTATTTTTACTAAAGCGTCTTATTTCCCCCGGTTTAACCGGGGGTTTTTTCTTTGCTGAAGAGACAAGAAGGACAACCGATTTTGTATCAAAATCGGTTGTCCTATTTATCTGAAGAACACAAAAAAGATGCATTAAGCTATTTTGTGTATGTATTTGAAACCTTGAAATGACCGGACTTAATAATTTGAATTAATCTAAAAATCCCATATACAAAGTATATCACATTGATTTTATTTGAACAAAGGGGTTCAGATTGCTATAGGCAGCCCAATTATTGAATCCTAATGCTGTCATTATTTTTAGTCAAAATATACCGTTCTGTCTCCGTCATCTTGGGATTGAATACAATCTGCTCTTTATTCTCTTCATACCAATGATATGCAGCTTCCAGGCCTTGAATAAAATCAGTCTCGTCTTGTATAATCTTTTTGATTTTTGAGCAATCCAGAACATTATCATAGTCATGGAACGGAAAATATGCCTTTCCGTTAAATTCATTTCCTGTATATGCATAAATTTGCGGCTTTCTCTTTACTACATAGCCACACAGAATAACCCACTCTAACATAGTAACACCTACAGTATTACCTACATTATAGATATCAACTCTATTTCCGCCCGTCTTTAATAGTGCCAAGAAAATTTCTGCTAAATCCCCCACAAAAATAAACTGAATAAGATTGTTTTTACCCGGCACAATAATTGGTTTTCCGCTTAAAATATGATCGAAAACAAAGCTTTCTCTCCTTGCATAATTATATTCGCCATATACATAAGGCGGTCTGACAATGCTGCACTCGATGCCATATTTCTCTGCATAGAATCTATACTGTTTTTCTGCCTCTATTTTATCAGTACCGTATGCGCCCCAAAAAACATTTTCTCCTAATGTAGCGGCTTCATCCTTTACTATGCCATCTGTAGTATCACGATACACTGAACTTGAACTTAAAAATACCATTTTTCTTAATTGTGTCATATTTACCGAATCAAATAAAATATCTACATGTTTCTTATTCAAACATGAGATATCAATGATATAATCAAATTCATATTTTTCCAATGCCGCTTTCATTTGAACAGGATCTTCTCTGTCTGCAATGATAGAGATCACTCTGCCCTCTTCAAAAGTTTTTCGACTTCCTCTATTTAAGAGGTAGATCTCATATTCGTTATGCTCTAAAACAGTTTCTACAAGTTTTCTGCCAACAAAATAAGTACCACCTAAAATTAATAACTTTTTCACTTTCGTCGCTCCTCCAATTCTTTGATTAACTCCTTTCGGTATGTTTCAGTATAACTATCAAATGGTGCAGAAGAAGGGACTTGAACCCTCATGAACTTGCATTCACTAGAACCTGATGGTAACGCCACCTTGGTGTAACACATAATAATATACAATAAATTGCTATTAGATACAATAAAAAACTTTTTCTATATTACTATTACTTAATTTTACAATAGGCAGATTTCTTAATTAGGGAGTTCCATATCAGGAATTAAAATTTGTCAGCTCCTTAATAACTTCACCTGCGATGATAAGACCGACGGCTGGTGGAACAAAAGCATTGCTGCCTGGAACCTGTCGGCGAATAGTACATTTTCTTTTTGTATCAGGCGGACAAATACAATGATATTTACAGCTGTTTTTTGTATCCTCAATCGGTGTAATGGCAGGCTCTTTGGAATAGACAACCTTAAGCTTTGGAATACCCCTTTTTTTCAATTCTCTTCGCATTACCTTTGCAAGCGGACAGACAGAAGTTTCGTAAATATCCGCAACCTCAAATGCTGTTGGGTCAACTTTATTTCCTGCGCTCATTGAACTGATAATCGGTGTGCCAACAAACTGCGCATTTTCAACAAGCGCAAGCTTTCCTGTTACTGTATCAATAGCATCAACAATGTAATCATATTGCGTAAAATCGAACTGATTGGCAGTTTCAGGTGTATAAAAAGTTTTGTGCTTTGTTATCTTAACATCAGGATTAATTTCTAAAATACGTTCTTCGGCAACATCGACCTTATATCTGCCGACTGTTTTGCGAGTTGCATAAATCTGACGATTGATATTTGTTAGGCAAATTTTATCATCATCTATCAAATCCACTGCACCTACACCACTCCTGACCAAGGCTTCAACCGTATAGCCGCCTACACCACCGATTCCGAATACAGCAACACGGCTATGGGCAAGAATGTCCATAGCCTCTTTTCCGAATAATAATTCTGTTCTTGAAAATTGATTTATCATAAGTTTTCCTTCAAATACTCTATTACACTTGCAGCAGCATTTGCACCATCAGCAACTGCTGTTACCACTTGTCTGAGCTGCTTTTTACGGATGTCACCTGCAACAAACAATCCGTCAACCGTTGTTTTGCAATCCTCACCTGCAACAATATAATCGTTATCAAAGTTGAGTGGCAGGCTTCTTAAATAAGCTGTTGCAGGTACTGAACCGATCGCAATAAACACTCCATCAGTCTTATAATGCTGACAACCGTTAACACTTTTAAGTTCTACACCATCAACTCTTTTACCACCTGTTATTGCACTTAAAAGTTCATTGTACCTGATCATAACATTAGGCAAATTTTTAAGCATATCAACTCTTGTCTGTGGTGCACGGAATGTATTTCTGCGATGTACAAGCGTTACTTTTTTGCAGATTGACGAAAGATAGATTGTATCCTCAACAGCAGTATCACCGCCACCGATAACAAAAACATCTTTATCTGCGAAAAAAGCACCATCACAAACAGCACAGTAAGACACACCTCTACCAAGTAATGCCTGCTCGCCGGTAACATTCAGCTTTCGTGGATTTGCACCTGTAGCAGCAATAACTGCCCTTGATTTAATAATATCTCCACTGTGTAAAATAATTTCTTTATAGCTATCGTTATCCTGGATATTTTCAACAATACCAAGCTCAATTTTTGCACCTAAAGAAACAGCCTGCTCCTTTATCAGTTCGCCAAGCTCTGCACCGTTTACATTCGGCACACCGGGATAATTTTCAACCTTATGGGCAGAGGTTATCTGCCCACCACCCCAACCATCCTGCTCCAAAACAACAAAGTTGAGTCCTGCCCTTGCAGCATAAATAGCGGCAGTCAGACCTGCTGCACCACCGCCGATTATTACTAAATCATACATATTCTAATAGCTCCTGTTCTGAATCATCCCCATCTATTTTAAAGGATTTGAGGACAGGGGCATTTTTATCCATCAAAGATAAAATCATATAACTTGCTGTTTTATCATAAGCTAATCTTTTATCCTCATCACTTGGTCTTGACGGACTTTCAGGATGACTGTGCCAGTTGCCGAGAGGAACAAAGCCATTTGCACGCATATCCTTAACAGCAGCAAGCTGTTCCTTTAGATTCATAGAAAAATGCTCGTTGCTGTTATCAACATTCGTCAAAAGATAAACCTTTTTAACAATCTTATCACCGTTATCGTTTATCTCTCCACCAAGCAGACCACAAGCCTCACTTGGCAGCCATTTCTGTGCGTGAGCAAGTATTCTTTCATAATCTGATTTTGACAATGTAATCATATTATACCCCTGTACATTCTGCCTGTTCATAATCTATCAACTCGGTTATGGTTGGATTTTCACTGCAAATACCGCAGTTATCATCCTTTGGCAGTTTGATTTTCCTGAATTCCATTTTTAGTGCATCATAAGTTAAAAGATAGCCTGTGAGCAAATCGCCTGCACCTGTGATATATTTAACTGCCTCCATTGCCTGCAGACAGCCGATAACACCTGCCATTGCACCGATAACACCTGCCTGCTTGCAGGTTGGGACAGCATCCTTCGGTGGTGGATTTTTGAACACACATCTGTAACACGGACCTTCACCGGGGACATATGTCATAAGCTGACCTTGAAAACGGATAATTCCAGCATGTGAAAATGGTTTTTTCGCCATAACACAGGCATCGTTAATAAGGAATTTAGCAGGAAAATTATCTGTACCATCAAGAATAAAATCATACTCCTTAATAATATCCATAATATTATCTGATGCTATAAAATCGTGGTATGTAATTACATTTACATCAGGATTAATTGCCTGCATCGTTTCCTTAGCAGACTCAACCTTCGGCTTGCCAAGATCATTTGTTGTATGTATAACCTGACGCTGTAAATTTGACAAATCAACCTCATCGGCATCTGCAATACCAATTGTGCCAACACCTGCTGCTGCAAGATACATAGCTGCAGGAGCACCTAAACCACCCGCACCAATAATAAGTACTTTAGCATTTAAAAGCTTTTTCTGTCCTTTAACTCCAATCTCCTTAAGTATGATATGACGAGAATAGCGTTCAAGCTGTTCGTTTGTGAATGCCATTAACAAACGCCTCCCATAAAGTAAAGAAATTCAATTTCGTCACCGTCATTGATGACCTTTGTTTCAAGCTCATCGGATTTTACAAAATCATCATTAATGGTTACTGTAACATAAAGAGGGTTTTCAACCTCTTCAGCTTCAATCAACTGCTTTACAGTTAAACCCTCAGCATATTCTTTCTTTTTTCCTGCTACTGTAATAATCATAATTTTTCTCCTTATAATATGTTATTTATGAAATCTTTAAGTTCGGTTTCGGTTACCGCACCCCTTAATCTGTTTACTTCTTCACTGTCTTTGAAAGCTATCAAGGTTGGTGCAGCTTCTACTGAATACTTTGCAATCAAATCAGCATTAGCACCAATATTGACCTTTGCAAATTTCAGCTTGTCACCATACTCTGACTCTGCTTTACTAAGAAGTGGTGCAACTCTTCTGCAAGGGATACAACCATCACTATAGAAATCGACAAGCACAGAACTGTTCTCATTTATAAAGTTTTCAAAATTTGAGTTATCTAACTTTTCTGACATATCAGTCTTCCACCTTTTGAACAATCAAATCATAAGTGTTATCATCATTTGATAACAGCTTTATTATTTTATGCCCTTCTTCCTTAATACTTCTTGGAACATTTTGGACAGGCTCACCATCATTCATATGGACACACAAAATATCACCATCATCCAGTTCTTCCAACGCAACCTTTGCCTTAACAAAGGTAACAGGACACACAACATCAGTTATATCAACTGTATCAGTAATATCAAAATCATTTAAATTAGCCATTATATGCCTCCTTTACCTTTGCCTCTAATTTATCCCAACCGACACGCTCAAGCGTTTTTGCAAAACGTTCGCTTGGATTTGCGTTATTATCAAAAAAATCAATGGCAGCATCTGCTACTCTATATAAAGTTGCCTTATCCTCGATAATCGGCAAAAGCTCGGTACCCTTCTGAATACTGTTTCCAAATGTTCCGCCAAAGGATACGATATAACCACTTTTACCTTGCCAACTTTCTGTTGGACATGCTGTAACACATCTGCCGCAGTTATTGCATTTGTCATTATCAACAGTAATTTCGCCGTCGGTTATCGTAATAGCACCGCTTCTGCAAGCCTTCTCACATACACCGCAGAAAATGCAGGCATCCTTATCCCAGTTGATAATCATTCCGCCTTTAACGCCAAAGTCATTTTCCTCAGCCTTAAGGCAATTATTCTGACAGCCTGTTACACCAAACTTAAATTTGTGTGGCAGTGTTCTGCCGAAATATCTTGCATCTAAATCAGTTGCAATTTCAAGTGCATCAATACAGCCGCTGGGACAGCATTTGCCCCCCTGACAGGCTGTTACTGTTCTTACTCTCGGTCCGCAGACACCGGGAACTACTCCACCCTTTGCAAGTTCTGCCTTAACCTGCTCTATATCCTCAAGCTTAATAAAAGGAATTTCAACACCCTGACGAGAGGTTAAATGAACGTAGCCGTCACCATATTTATCGGCAACCTGCTGAATTGTTTTTAACTGCTCAGAGGTAACTGTACCACCAACAACACGAAGTCTGAGAGAAAAAGTATTTTTCTGTTTTTGGCGCATAAAGCCGCCTGCTTTTAATGCTGCATAATCCACTGCCATAACAAATCCCCCTTATATATACGATCCTGCATAAATTAAATCCAGCATATCTGCCGTGTGAAAAGCATTGTCAAAATCTGCAATGATATCTTCAATATCTTCAATTCCAACGCTTATTCTGATTAAATCATCGTAAACACCTGCTGCTGCCTTTTCCTCCTTTGAGGAGTGGGCAAAAATTGTTGATGCAGGGTGTACAACAAGTGTTTTTGTGTCACCAATATTTGAAACATTAAGAGCATATTTCAGATTATTTATGATAGTAAATGCCTTTTCCTTTGACTCAACACGGATTGTTAATATACCTCCTGCATAGCCATGCTTAAACTGTTTTGTTATAAGCGGATAATATGCACTGTCCTTTAAGCCGGGATAATTAACTTCTTTAACATAACGCAAAGTTTTAAAGTGTTCAGCAAGCAATTGGGCATTTTTGCAAATACGCTCCATACGAAGCCCAAGTGTTTCAAGACCATTTATGTTAAGATATGCATTCATAGGTGCAAGGCAGGCACCGATATCACGCCAAACTGAATTTCTGAGTCTTGCAGTGAATGCCCCTTTACCGAACTTAAGATAATCGCCCATAACATCAAATTTGCCGTTATTCCACTTAAAATTACCACTGTCAACGATAACACCACTGATTGCACTGCCGTTTGAATTGATATATTTTGATGAGGAATGAATAACAATATCTGCACCAAATTTAATCGGTTTAATCAATACAGGTGTTGCTGTTGTGCTGTCAATGATAAGTGGAATATCATTCTTATGTGCTAAATCAGAAAGTTCCCTAACATCAACCACATTCAGCTTTGGATTGCCTATCAGCTCTGCAAAAATCGCCTTGGTATTTTCATTGATATAATGTGTAATGTTTTCTGATGTAAAATCATTTACAAATACTGCTTTAATACCAAATGGCTCTAAATCACGGAACAAATCAAGAGTTCCGCCGTAAAGACCTGTGGGAACAATAATTTCATCTCCACTTTTAAGAATATTGAGCAAAGCGCAGGACACGGCTGCAGAGCCTGATGAACAGGCTGTTGCAGATATTCCGCCCTCAAGCCTTGCCATACGCTTTTCAAAATTATCAATCGTAGGGTTGCCTATTCTTGAATAAGCAAAGCCGGGCTTTTTGTTATTAAAAATATCCTCAAGATCCTCAGCCGTTTTATGCGCATAAGCGCTTGTCTGAAAAATAGGAACAGAGGTTGCACCCTTAAATTCTTCCTCCTGTCTTACACCGTGGAGAAGCATAGTATTCATTTCAAGGCGCTGTTCCTCTTTTTTATCTTCATACTTTTTTCTTGCCTTTGATATGCGTTTAAAATCCATATGCTTTCCTTTCTGCCTCAGGCATTTTAAATTCCCCAGTAATTACTTGTGAAAATTACTTTTCTGTAGGTTTCAAATTTCATCCATTTTTCATAGAGTTTCTGCTTCTCAAGCTTTTTCAAATCATCAAAAAATCTGTCCAAATCATCCTTTGAATGAATGTCTATTGAAAAGCCCTTTCCGTTGACTACAGGCAAGCCGATATACTGATATGCATCAAGTGGCTTAACATCTGCTATAACACCATTTCTTATTTCAATTGCAGCCGAAGAATCAAGTGCAAGAATATCAAAATAAGCAGGATAATCAAAGCTTTCACCCTTAAGCTTAATGGAATCTCCGATTGTAAAGCTCTTGTTCTCACCTGAATAATTATCTATAGCAAGGCTTTTTTCGTTATAGAAAAATTCATCAAAAAGAAATGTCTTTGCTTTAATACCATTAGCTGTTATAACAACATCATTTTCTTCATCGGTATCAATAATTTCTTCAATCACGCCGCAGGCTGATGTCATATTTGAAATTCTGTCAATCAAAATCAGCTCTCCGAGTGTTTTATGAGAATGGAATAAATCAACTGCAATTTCCTCGTCGAGTAGGATTTCACAAAGTGCAATTTCATTTTTTGATATTGAGTTAACCTCTATCTTCTGACCGCTGTTGATGTCTGTTTTATAAATTATTTTCTTAACCTTGCCGGCAATTTTCTTTGTACCAAGCTTAATAAAATACTCCTTGCCCTCGCTCAAAACAGAATCATCCATCCAGAGAAGGGTTGCATTAAAGGCTTTTGCATTGCCGATTTCACTGTTCTTTGTAAGTACACAACCACGAGAAACATCAATTTCCTTATCAAGGCTTATTGTTACAGGCTGACCTGTTAACGCACTTTCTGCCTCCTTATCTCCGATAAAAATACTTTTAACCGTCGCATTCTCCTTACTCGGAAGGACCGTTATTTCATCACCGACTGAAATACTGCCTGCTTCAATCTGCCCCTGAAAGCCTCTGAAGGTATGGTTCGGTCTGCATACACGCTGAACAGGCATATAAAAACCTTTTTCTGTATTTGCACTTTTTATATCAACATTTTCAAGATAGCTTAAAATTGGCTCACTGTCATACCAAGACATTTTATCTGATTTAACAGTTACATTATCGCCTGCCGTTGCTGAAACAGGAATGATTTTAACATGATTGAGCTTAAGCTCATTTGTTAAATCAGCAATCTGCTTTTCAATATTATCGAAGACTTCTTTGCTATAATCGGCAAGATCCATTTTATTTACTGCAAAAACGAAGTAATTGATACCCATTAGCTTACAGATTCTTGCATGGCGCTTAGTCTGAACAAGCACACCCTGGGTTGCATCAATCAGAATAATTGCCAAATCAGCAAAGGATGCACCGACTGCCATGTTACGGGTATATTCTTCATGACCCGGAGTATCTGCAACAATGAATGAACGGTTATCTGTTGTAAAATAACGATACGCAACATCAATGGTTATACCCTGCTCTCGTTCTGCCATAAGACCGTCAAGTAAAAGAGAGTAATCTATTGCACCCTCTCGAGAGCCTACCTTAGAATCAAGAACAAGTGCTTCCTCCTGATCTGCAAAAAGGAGCTTTGCATCATAAAGTATATGACCGATAAGGGTGGACTTTCCGTCATCAACACTTCCGCAAGTGATAAATTTTAACAAATCATTCATTAGAAATATCCCTCCCTTTTACGCTTTTCCATACTTGCTGCACCACCGTCTTTATCAATAACACGGCTTGTTCTTTCACTTTCTACAGCTGAAAGTGTTTCTTCAATAATTTCGTCAATCGTTGTTGCAGTTGATTCCACACCACCTGAAAGCGGATAACATCCAAGTGTTCTGAAACGAACTGTTTTAAGCTGTGGCTCTTCGCCGAGTTCTAATCTCATTCTTTCATCATCAACCATGATGAGATTGCCTTCACGCTCAACCACAGGGCGCTCTGCCGCATAATACAGTGGAACAATCGGTATATTCTCTCTTTTTATGTACTGCCAGATATCTGTTTCAGTCCAGTTTGATATCGGGAAAACTCTTATGCTTTCTCCCTTATTGATTTCGGTATTATATAGCTTCCACATTTCAGGACGCTGATTTTTAGGATCCCATGCATGTGAAGAATTTCTGAAAGAAAAGATACGCTCTTTTGCTCTACTCTTTTCCTCATCTCTTCTGCCGCCGCCAAAGGCTGCAGTAAAGCCATATTTGTCAAGTGCCTGCTTTAATGCCTGTGTTTTCATTATATCTGTATAAGCTGAACCGTGGTCGAACGGATTAATGCCCTGGTTTACACCGTCCTCATTGATGTATTCAAGCATCTCTATACCAAGCTCTTTTGCTGTTTTATCACGAAACTCAATCATTTCCTTAAATTTCCATGTTGTGTTCACATGAAGAAAAGGAAACGGAGGCTTTGCAGGATAAAACGCTTTCATTGCAAGGTGAAGCATTACAGACGAGTCCTTGCCGATTGAATACAGCATTACAGGATTTTCACACTCTGCAGCAACTTCACGCATAATGTAGATTGCCTCAGCCTCTAACTCATCCAGATGAGATAATTTACTCATACATATCCTCCTTTTAATATTTATTGGAGTTTGTTGAATCGACTGTTATAGTCCTCAACAATCCGTTATTGTTATAAAAATTCCAGTTCAGATATCTGCCGTCTTTCTCAACCTGTATATAGGTATCATTACCGCCCATATCCTCGCCAAGGAAAAATTCTATTGCACCTGTCTTACATTCCTTAACACAGGAAACACAGCCCCAACAATCCTTTGGATATTTAATCTGTGCTTTTTTATTTTCAATTTCAATCAAACTGCCCGGGCAGACCTCACTGCACATTCGACAGCCAACACATTTTTGAGGGTTAATTCTGATACTCATATGTTCCCCTCCTGTTTGCAAGTGATCTTTCGATGATTTTGATTTCACCGTCAATCAGCTTTGAATTTATGTATTTCAGATAATTTTCATCATCTTGATTTGGATAGCTTTCATTCTCTGCAAAGCAGTGCCAGCGCGTTTCTTTTCTCGCCCGAAGATGTGCAATAACGGACAGACAAACTGTAAGTCTTTCACGCACCTCAAAGAAATGTGTTAGATCCTGCATATCAGTACAGGAAACAGATTTTGAAATTTCTATCAATTCTTTAATCTTTTGTTCTGCAATATCTAAAGACTCTTCTGAATAAGCGTAATAAGAGCTTATTCCACCTGCATATTTATCCATAATATCCTGCATCTGAAATTCAAGATATTCAGCACTCAACTCAGATTGGTTTGACAAATAACGCTCTGCCTTTTCATTCACTGCTTTCATGAATAAATCCGATATAATTTCATTTTCTATATCATGTATTGAATGAACAGCAGAAAGTGCTGCTATTTTTCCTTCGGCAAGAGCACCTGTTACATATTTCTGCGGACAGCCACCTGCTACATCACCTGCAGCATATAATCCGTCAAGAGTTGTTTTTCTGTCATTATTTATCCAATAACCACTTGCAGTGTGACCACCCACAATATAGGGTTCAGTTCCTTCAATCTCTACATTTTCTTTATCGGCACTTTTACCTTCTGCAACCCATTTCAATGTTTGCGAAGGTGCCATATTCAGGTATGCCTTTTCTAAATCCTGTGCCTGTTCTGTTGTAATCGTGTCTGTTTTAAGATAACAAGGACCTCTGCCTGCTTTATTTTCTGCAACCGTTCCCCAAACTCTCTGAGATGTAGTTAAGCCATATTTATCTTCATAAATTTCACCGAGGGAATTAACCTGCTTTGCTCCTACACCCTGCGCAAGTGTGCCTGTCGGAGCAATTGTATCCTTGCACCTCAGCGCAATAAAACGCATTTCAAAGGTTGTCATTTCTGCACCTGCACGGATGCCCATTGCATAGCCTGCACCCGTGTTGAACGGACAGTACCACATCTTATGCCGTGAAAAATCAGGATGATTTGGTTTATAAAGACCTGCTGCACCGCCCGTGCAGATAATGGTTGCCTTTGAGGATATGAAATACAGCTTTTCCTCTTTTACGCTGTTGCCGTAAGCACCTGTGACCCTGCCGTTACACGTTATGTAATCAATCATATTAAGATTATTGATTACTGTAACATTCGGCAGTTTTTCAACAGCTTCTGCTAAAAGCGGTTTAAAGTTTTCACCGTTAATCTTTAAATTTCGGTTACCACGGCTTACATATTCACCATTTTCATCCTTTAAAATAACAAGCCCCAGACTTTCCATTTTAGCTGTAACTTCATTAAGATTTTCACTCATTGAAAGAAGTAAATCCTCTCTTGCAATACCATGAGCATCTTTAACAGCATAATCAACATAAAAATCGGGTGTATGTCCCTTGGTGATATAAGCATTAAGTGCATTTACACCTGCCGCAAGACAACCGCTGCGTTTTATATTCGCCTTTTCTGCAATAATAATTTTTGTATTCGGTGATTGTTCGGCAATCGTCAAAGCAGCATAACAGCATGCCGTTCCTCCGCCGATAATCAGAATATCTGTATTTAAAATTTCAGTTTTCATTCAGTACTCCACACAAACAAAAAAGGCCGCACCGCTGCTTTTAAAAGCAGTTAAGTGCGACCTCTGATTTTTTCAGTCAGTCAAATATTTAATGATATATAATTTACTTGAATCTTTTCTTTTCTGTTGTGTCGAGCTGAATTGGAATGCCATCCTGCACAACAATGGTAATTGTTCCGTATTTTAAATTTTTTAAAATACTTCTGACCTCATTAAGGCAGGCTTGAATGGTATTCTCTTGGGTATTTTCTTTGTTTTCAAGGGATGCCACTTTTATTCTCCTTACTTCACCTATATGTTTAGTAGGTTTTGTTTACTAATATTATAGCAATCCATTTTCATTTGTCAATAGTAAAATATAAATTAGATTATTTTTACATTTTGAATAGCATTAATTGTCTTCTCTATATCATCATTACTATGGGCAACTGATACAAACATCGCCTCAAACTGACTTGGTGCAATGTATATTCCCTGTGCCCTCATCTGTGAATAATATCCCGCATATAAAGTTGTATTTGCGGTCAATGCGGATATATAATCCGTTACCTCTTTATCCGTAAAAAATGCACTAAGCAGAGAACCGACTCTGTTTACCGTTAAGCCTTTATTTTTAAATGCCGTTTCAAGCTTTTGTGCCTTGGCATCTATTTCTTTATACATATCAGGGTTATCCCTCAGTGTTTTTAAGGTTTCAATTCCTGCTGTAACTGCAATGGGATTACCTGAAAGTGTACCTGCCTGATAAACATTGCCCACAGGTGCAACCACATTCATAATGTCAGTCCTGCCGCCATAAGCAGCCAGGGGCATACCACCGCCCACAATTTTGCCGAGTGTTACCAAGTCGGGCTGAACACCATAATATTCGCCTGCACCACCATAGGCAATACGAAAACCTGTAATAACCTCATCAAAAATTAGCAATGCGTTATGCTTTTGCGTTATATCTCGCAGAAATTCAAGAAAATTTTTCTTAGGTGGTACAACACCCATATTGGCTGCTACAGGTTCTACAATCAATGCGGCTATATCATCATTATTTTTAAATAAATCTTCAACGGATTTTTCATTATTATAGTCTGCAAGAAGAGTATTTTCTGCATAACCTGCAGGCACACCGGCACTGTCAGGCACAGACTCAGTTAAAAGTCCACTGCCTGCCTTAACAAGCAGCCCGTCGCTATGACCATGATAATTACCTTTGAATTTTATGATTTTACTTTTTTCTGTATATCCTCTTGCTGCACGAATTGCACTCATTACTGCTTCCGTACCACTTGATACAAGACGCACCTTTTCAATGGCAGATACTGCATCAACAATCATTTTTGCAAGCACTGTTTCTTTTTCCGTAGGTGCACCAAAGGTCAATCCACTTTCACAAGCATTTTTCACGGCATTTATTACCTGCTCATGTGCATGACCTAAAATACAAGGTCCCCACGAACAAACATAATCTATATATTTATTTCCGTCTGCATCATAAATATATGCACCATTTGCTTTAGCTATAAATAAAGGTGTTTGCCCAACTGCATTGCAGGCACGAACAGGACTGTTTACTCCACCCGGTATATACTTTTGTGCAGTTTTAAACAGTACTTTTGAGTTCTCGTTATTCATTTAACCACCCCGCAATATCAAGTGCATGGTATGTGATAATTCTGTTCGCACCCGCTCTTTTAAGTGAAATCATATTTTCAAGCACAATTCGCTTTTCATCTATCCAGCCATTTTGTGCAGCTGCTTTAACCATAGTGTATTCACCACTGACATTATATGCAATAAGCGG
Source organism: uncultured Bacteroides sp. (assembly GCA_964396885.1). Classification (GTDB taxonomy): domain Bacteria; phylum Bacillota; class Clostridia; order Oscillospirales; family Acutalibacteraceae; genus Eubacterium_R. Next base: position 15,287 of record CAYNGP010000020.1, read on the forward strand.
AATATCAAAACACTCTCTCGCCTTTGTCAGAATATCCATATACGCAAACGCAGGCTTAATGATAATCATATCAGCACCTTCGTTCAAATCGTCTTCAATTTCACGGATAGCCTCTCTTCCGTTTGCAGGATCCATCTGATATGATTTTCTGTCACCAAAATGAGGAGCAGAGCCTGCTGCATCACGAAACGGACCATAATAACCCGATGCAAATTTTGCACTATAACTCATAATAGGAATATTGATAAAGCCCTTATCATCAAGAGCATTTCGAATGGCACACACTCTGCCGTCCATCATATCAGACGGAGCAATAATATCAGCACCGGCCTTAGCCAAGGATACTGCCATTTTTGAAAGCAACGGCAACGTTTCATCATTCAGAATTTCACAATCATGAACAAGTCCACAGTGACCGTGAGAGGTATATTCACAAAGGCAAACATCAGCAATTATCAAAAGTTCAGGATATTTTTCTTTGATAAATCTTATTGCTCTTTGTGTTATGCCGTTCTCATCATAAGCACCGCTTCCCACCTCATCCTTATACTCAGGAATACCAAAAATCAGAATTGCAGGAATTTTTGCTGACACAATTTTTTGTAGTTCCTCGTCAATTCTATCTATAGAGTACTGATAAATATTCGGCATAGAGTGAACAGGATTTTTGATATTTTCACCCTCAATGACAAATAAAGGGGAAATCAAATCATCAACATCTATTCTGTTTTCACGAACGAAGCTTCTTAAACTTTCATTCTGTCTTAATCGTCTGAAGCGTTTCATTTTTATCCTCCAAGATTAAAGAAATAATACCCTCTGCTGTATGCTTTTTGGCAATAAGAGGTTTTATATCACTATATTTTTTTAGTTCATTTGCAGTTATTTCACCTATGCAAACAGGCTTTGCATTGTTTAACTTTCCACCATTTTCAAAAAATGCATTCACTCCGCTTGCACTTGCAAAGGTTATATAATCAGTATAACAGTCTATACATTTTTCTTTTGCTTTGGTCTTATAAATCTTTACATCATTATAAATTATACCTGATTTATCAAGCTCATCCGTAAGCTCTGCAGAGCCGTCTTCTGCTCTTAAAATCAAAACATTGTCACTGCCTTTCAGTTTGACAGACAGTTCTTTACCAAGAATTTTTGCAGTATATTCAGACGGAATAAAATCTGCTGTGAAACCATATTCAGCAAGTTTTTGTGAAGTACCCAAGCCAACACAGGCGAATTTAAGATGACTGATTTTTCTGTAATCTATTTTGCTTTTTTTAAGATAATCAAAAAAAACTTTTACACCAACAGAGCTTGTAAAAGCAAGATATGTATAGCTTTTTAAATCAACAGGTATATTGCTGTAATTCGGCACTACTTCTATGTTTGGCTCAGTTAATACATACGCACCCTGCTCTTTCAGTCTATCAGATAAATGATCAGAAAAATGTTTTGTTCCTGTCACTGTTACAGAAACACCGTCAAGAGGTAATTTTCTTGTTTTCTGAAAATTAAATTCCGCAACTCTACCAACAACAAGAATTGCAGGCGTTTGTGCAAATTGTACTTTATCTGCGATAGTTTCAAGTGTGCCGTCAATTCGCTTTTGATTTTTGTCAAAGCCTTTTGAAAGAATGGAAGCAGGTGTATATTTATCCTTGCCGTTTTCAATAAGGCGATTGCATATGTTTTTAATATTATGTAAACCCATCAAAAAAATAAGTGTGCCGTTCAAGCCTGAAAGTGCCTGATAATTTTCATCAGTTTGCGTTGCAGTATGACCTGTCACAACCGTAAAGGACTGTGCAACACCTCTGTGCGTAACGGGAATACCACAGTTTTCAGGCACGGCAATTGAAGAACTTATCCCCGGGATAATATCAAATGGTATATTTTCACATTGCAGGGCAAGTATTTCCTCTCCTCCTCTGCCAAAAACAAAGCTGTCACCACCTTTTAAACGAATAACCCTTTTGCCTTCCTTTGCCTTTTTCACAAGGATATTATTTATATTTTCCTGCTTTTCACTATGCTTGTTACAGCGTTTGCCCACATAGATAATTTCAGCATCAGGCTTTGCAAAATCGAGCAGGTCATCATCTATTAAATCATCATAAACAATCACATCTGCCGACTGAATTGCTTTCAGTCCTTTCACTGTTATCAGATCCTTGCCGCAGCCTGCGCCGACCAGTGTTACACTACCCATAGAGCTCTTCCTTAATCTCTTTGCATATCAATTTATAATCACCAAACGCACCTTGATGCTTTGCCTTTTTGCCGTTATACAGTGCAGAAATTTGCAGCTTATCACCGTCAATTTCAGAGTATGCACCAAGTGCAACAGAGCAGTCAGCCTGCATAAGACCAAGCATAAAACGCTCAACCTCAAAACGCTTTGCTGATTGTTCATCACTAATGCTTTTCAGTAACTCAACGATATCCCTGTCATTCTCTCTGCACTCAACAGCCATAATACCCTGACAGGCTGACGGTATAAATTCATCAGGCTCAAAAATTCTTACATCAAAATCTGATAAATCAACCTTCAGTCTGTCAAGTCCTGCTTTGGCAAGAATAATTGCATCATACAAACCACTACGCAGCTTATCAAGTCTTGTATCAACATTACCTCTGATGCTTTCATATTTTGCATTCGGATAAAATCTTCTGCACTCAATAATTCGCCTTGGACTGCCTGTTCCGATAATTGCATTATCTTCTAATTTTTTATCCTTACAGCTAATAAGACAATCTCTTGAATCTGCTGACTTTGGCACACCTGCAATCATTAATCCGTCCATTAAGCGATACGGCAAGTCTTTACCACTGTGAACAGCAATATCAGCACTGCTGTCAAGCAGATATTTTTCAATACCAGTAACAAAAAGACCTCTGCCACCTATTTGATTTATCGGACTCACCTGATCCTTATCGCCTTTAGTGGACACCTGTAAAAGCTGTACTGTCGTACCCTGTTCTTCCAGTGCTGTTTTTATCATATTTGCCTGCACAAGCGCAAGCTTACTTCCCCTTGTGGCTAAAACTATTTTTCTCATTTCACCAACTCAGCTAATTTATTTTTTAATATTTCTGCTCTGTCTTTTTGATTCGGCACTTCATTTTTAAGTTGTTCTCTCAAGGTATTCATTTCGTCAATAATGCGCTCTATATCATCAGGCAGAATACTGTCAATTTCTTTTCTTATGTATTGGCTCATAGCAGGACTTTTGCCGCCCGTACAAATTCCTATAGTTAAATCTCCTCGTTTAATTAAACTCGGAAAAATAAAAGTACAAAGCTCCGGATCATCAACAATATTAACAGGAATACCTCTGCTCTGACATAAAACAGAAATCTCTCTATTGAGATTTCTGTCATCACTTGCACCAATTACATAATCAGCAAGTACCAAATCACTTTCCTCAAATTCCTTTTTAATCACCTTACATTCTGTTATATTTGTTTTGGGGGCAATGACAAAAATTTTATCCGTAAACTGTTTTAATCGGTTTATCTTGCCCTTTGCAACCTTCCCTCCACCGACAACAAGAAAGGTTTTGCTTTCTATATCCTCAAAAAACGGAAACAAGATCATAACTGTCCCTCCATTTTTGCAAGCACATTGATAAAGCTGTCAAATTCCACAGCGTTTGCCGTATCCCTGAAATTGTAAATGAAATGCCTGATTTCATCATCAGTATTTTTAATTTTTGCCAGCATGGAATGAAAGGTCAGCTCCTTCTGAAGCACATCAATATCCTCAAGCATTATGTCCTCAGCTGTTTTCAGTTCAGCAATTTTTATCTCGCTGTTTCTTTTTGCAAGTTCCTTAAAATCGTCAATCTGCATCAAATTAACATTCTGAATTTTATTGATATTTTCATCAATATCCCTCGGCACAGCAAAATCAATAAACAATCGTGGTTTTACAACTTTAATACTCTGTTGCAGTTTATCTGCCACAATCGTAAAATGAGGGCTTTTGGTTGCAGATATAATAATATCTGCCGTATCTACATAATCATATCTGTCAGCGTAAGGGACAACTGTCGCCTTATCGCTTGCAATATGACTTTCCCTTGATGTAGCAAAAATATCAAAATCGTTGTACGAAGCAAGGTCCTTCAAAACCTTGCTGCCGATTTCACCACCGGCACCAAGAATTAGAACAGTCTTTTTACCTCTTTTGAATTTATGACATTTTGCTGCTGCAAGAGTTGCAACTGACACTGAGCTTTTTGAAATAAGGGTTTGCGTTTTTATTTTTTTCGCAGTTGTGACTGCTGATTTAAACACAGTGTTCAGTTCATAAGCCGTAAAGCCATTATCCAGCGAAAGGGCAAAGGCCCTTTTTATCTGCCCAAGGATTTCATCCTCGCCAAGCACCATAGACTCCAGACCGCAGCACACTCTGAAAAGATGTCTTACTGCATCCTTACCCTCATAAACAAAGATGTGATTTTTAATTATATCATTAGAAATTCCTGCAAAATCAGAAAAAATTTTAATAACATTATAGGCATCTCCAACACCATAAATCTCACATCTGTTGCATGTGGAGAGATAAACGCATTCTGTAATGCTATTTGATTTTAAAACACTTAAAAGATCTGCTGCTTTGTTATCATCAAAAGCAACACTCTCACGCAGAGAAACATTGGCTGTTTTAAAATTAATTGACAGTGCAAACACGCTATCCCCCCTTGCTTTTTGAATTTGAGTGTTGACAATCCATATATTTCGTGCTGATTACAGCAAAGCCAATTCATATTTCCTACTATTTATATATGTTTAGTATGATTAATATATCACTTTACCCTTTTATTGTCAAGATTAATCTGATAAAGCAAAAAAATTCAAGCCATAGAGCTGAAAAACTCTATGACTTTGTTATTATATAAAGTATTCTATTGTATCTTCCTGTGTAATTTTAGTGTTTTCATTAAAAAGCAATACCGCCTCTCTTGTATCTATTCCTGCAAAGGAATAAAGCTCCTCTTTCTCATTATTGAAATAGGACATCGACACAATTCTGTTATCTGATAATGAAGTGGATTTTTCATTTCTACTCCTTTGAAATCATAAGGTTTAACGCAAGCTCTGCTGCTTTTTTCAAATCATCAACAGTTGTCCATTCATTCAATGTATGACAGTCATTCATAGCGGTCGCAACCACAATGCCGGTTATTCCATTTTGTGCCATAACATTGTTATCACTGCCGCCAAAAGAGCGTTCCATTCTTGGCACAAACTGTAAATCTTTACATGCATTTTTAAATCTTTCAACAAGCTTTTTAAACAAAGAAAGTAATCTGCTTTCATTTATTTTCAGCATAGATACAATTGTTCCTTTTGAATAAATTTTCAGATTATATAATCAAAGCTCCCTAAATCGTTTTTATGATTAAGCACATCCTGAAGAGTGATACTGTCAAGATACTCATTCACCACTTTATATAAACCCTCCCATATAAAGAGTGTTGTACAAAAACCACTTCTCTCACATAGGTTTTCATCCTGCTCAAGACATGTTACAGGAGCAAGTCCACCTTCGGTAATACGCAGAATATCTCCGACAGTATATTTGTCAGGTTCCTTAGCAAGCTGATATCCACCTTGATATCCTCTGTTTGTTTTCAAAATACCCGGTTTATTCAGTACAGAAACAATTTGTTCCAGATATTTTTTTGAAATATCCTGTCTTCTTGCTACATCCTTCAAAGCAACATATCCGTCAGCTCTATGCTCTGCAAGATCAATCAAGAGTCTTAGTGCATATCGTCCTTTTGTAGATATTTTCATAGTTTTCACATCCAATAGTATATTATAGTTGAATTAGCCTGTGCTATTGACAAACAGTATCTAAAATGATAGAATATATCCTACCAAGTTGATATGTTTAATATGTTTACGATTATATCACTTAACATTCACTATGTCAAGAAGCTATAAATTCAAAATAAGGAGCTATATATTATGAAAACATACGATAGTATTACTGATTTGATTGGCAAAACACCTTTGCTTTCATTAAAAAGATATACATCAAATGAAAATGTTGTTTCTGATGTTTATGCCAAGCTTGAATACTTCAACCCTGCAGGAAGTGTAAAAGACAGAATTGCAAAGGCAATGATAGATGATGCTGAAGAAAAAGGCATACTTACAAAAAACGCAACAATCATTGAGCCGACAAGTGGCAATACAGGAATAGGACTAGCATGTGTAGCTGCATCGCGTGGATATAAAGTTATTCTTACCATGCCGGAAACAATGAGCATTGAACGCAGAAATTTATTGAAAGCGTATGGTGCAGAAGTTGTTTTAACCAGTGGCAAAGACGGAATGAAAGGTGCAATTGCAAAAGCACAGGAACTTGCTGAAGAAATACCAAACAGCTTTATACCAAGTCAGTTTTCAAACACAGCTAATCCACAGGCACATTATGATACAACCGGTCCTGAAATATGGGAGGATACTGATGGAAAAATTGATATTTTTGTTGCAGGTGTAGGTACAGGTGGAACTGTTTCCGGTGTCGGCAAATACTTAAAATCAAAAAATCCTGATGTTAAGATTATAGCCGTTGAGCCTGCCGGATCACCGGTATTATCTAAAGGCATCAGTGGTCCTCATATGCTGCAGGGGCTCGGTGCAGGCTTTATCCCAGACACACTTAATACTGAAATATATGATGAAATAATACCTGTTGAAAATAAAGATGCATTTGAAACAAGCAGACAGGTAGCAATAACTGAGGGAGCATTAGTCGGAATATCATCAGGTGCAGCACTTTGGGCTGCTACACAGGTTGCAAAACGTCCAGAAAACAAAGGTAAAATAATAGTTGTATTACTTCCTGATACAGGAGAACGTTATCTGTCAACATCTATGTTTAACAAATAAATTATTATAAGGAGACTCCGATATGTGTGAGTTATTCGGTTTCACATCTGAATATGGTAAAAATTTAACTCCATATTTAACGGAGTTTTTCAGCCATAGTGTGCGTCACCCAAACGGTTGGGGAATTGCTATGAGGAATGGAAGTTCTTTTGACATTCAAACCGAACCCGTTTGTGCAAACAAAAGTAAAATTATAGATGACATAATAAATAATATAAAATCACAAGATTTTCTTTTAGCACATATTCGATTAGCAACTGTTGGAAAAATTCAAAAAAGCAACTGCCATCCTTTTACAAGAATAGATAAAAGCGGCAGACAATGGATTCTGATTCATAACGGAACAATTTTCAATGGTACAGATCTCTTTCCCTATTTGGAAAAGCAAGAAGGAAACACAGACAGTGAGAGAATATTACTGCATATTATTAATCAAATTAACAATGTCATTGATAAAAAGAACCGACCACTTAACGCTGATGAGCGAATAAAACTAATAGAAAGTGTTATTAATCATCTTTCTTACAGAAACAAACTTAATCTTCTGATATATGACAGTGAATACTTATATGTACACACAAATATGAAAAACACATTGTATTACAAAAGTCAAGATGGCAGTACAATGTTTGCCACAACTCCCCTTGACGATGAGGCTTGGAGTAAAGTCCCAATGTGTGCCTTACAAGTTTATCAAAATGATACTTTGAAATACACAGGTCAGGAACATCATAACGAATACATTGAATCTATTCAGTTTATCAACGAAAATTCAAACTTTAATTTATAGTGGGAATCATAATGGATATACAAGAAATAAAAAATGCAATTTATCAAAAATATATTATGCCAACCAAAAGAAAAAGAAAAAACTATGTTGGTGTTGAATTTGAGCTTCCAATCGTAAATCTGAATAAACAACCGGTTGATTTTGGAATTGTACATCAACTGACTGAAAAATTCTGTAAACATTTTAGCTTTGATAAATGTCAAGTTGATGCTGACGGAAATATTTTTTCTGCATTATCAAGTGAAAATGGTGATGATATATCTTATGATTGCAGCTATAATACTCTCGAATTATCATTCGGAACAGAAAGTAATCTTAATGTCCTGAACGAAAGATTCAAAAAATATTATTCATTTATTCAGGATTATCTTTTGTCAAACAATCACTCACTAACAGGAATGGGAATAAACCCTTATCGTCAGTATAATAAGAATGAGCCTATTCCAAGCGAAAGATACAGAATGCTTTTCCACCATCTTTCATCATATAAAAAATATGCCGGCTTTCAGTTTCATAATTATTCTAATTTTGGTTTTTTCTCTTGTGCATCACAAGTTCAGCTTGATGTTGAAGAAAAAAATGTTATTGAGATGATAAATACTTTTTCAAAATTGGAGCCATTAAAATCGCAATTATTTGCAAATTCGCCATTGGAGGATTTTCTTTGCAGTCGTGACTATCTTTGGAAAAAAAGTCTGCACGGTCTTAATCCTCGCAATGTTGATATGTTTAATGAAGAGCTTTCAAGCATTGACGATCTTGTTGAATACATTGCACATATGAGTATGTATTGCGTAGAGAGGAATAAAAAATATATTAATTTCTCTCCTATCCCACTGTATGAATACTTCAACAGCGAATCTATAGAAGGTGAATACTTTGAAAACGGCAAATATAATAAAATCATTTTTAAACCTGATATTAAAGATTTAGACTATCTTCGTTCGTTTAAATTAGAGGATTTAACCTTCAGAGGAACCGTTGAATTCAGAAGTGGATGCACTCAACCTGTCAGAGAAATTTTCGCTCTTGCAGCATTCCACGCTGGATTAATTGAAAATCTTTCTAAACTGACAGAAATATTAAATAATGATACTGTTATATATAATCACGGTTATTCTCCCAGCGAGCTAAGAGAAATGTTTAACAAAAAAGATTTTCCTGTATTTATTGACAAAGAGACTCTGTCAACATTGTTGATAAAAATTATTGATCTTGCAAAAGATGGACTTGTTAAAAGAAATATGCAAGAAGAAAAATTCTTACTTTCCCTTTATAGCCGTGCAAAGTATCTTTTCAGCCCTGCAAAACAGATGACAGATGGCATTAAAAACGGTGTACCAATTGAATATTATATAAATGATTATTCAAAAATTTAATGATTACTTAGCTCAATTAAAAGGAAAATTTATAATATGAGAAATAAAGTAATTTTAGGAAATATAATGTTGAAGAAGCAGTAAAAAGAGCAGAAAGGCTTGGTGCTGTAAAAGCAAAAGCACAATACAGAGGAAGGCATTATGTTACAATGTTAGATCCGGCAGGCCATCCATTTTGTCTTTGCAAGGCAGAATAAATATTATTATATCATCTTTAATAAACATAACTTGTAGTGTTTAAGTATGGGATTTTGTATGTAAGCTTAATTAACCAAAACCACGAACAAAAATGTTCGTGGTTTATTTCATTCCAGAGTGTCTTTTATAAAATCCTACTATTTAATAATTTCTAATAGTTAATTCACTTAACATTATTTAGCTTAGGTACAAGAACATTATTTTTTGTTACACTCTGCCCCTTCTGAATTGTTATTTTTATTTTTTATCTTGTTTTTATTAATTTCTTGTTCAGTTATCAGTATTGGTGGTGCATGGAATTGAGCTGTTTTATCAAGTGCTGCCTGTATTTCTTCTTTTGATAATTCTCACTGACGTATAATTCAACCATTGCTGATTCTAACTCCTTCTTATTGAGATATTTCACCTCTCATTGATTGTGTTATTCTACGAAAAATCGTTGCCATTGGTATATCATCAACGGCTTTATTTTTTTGTATGTTAACTCTGTTGCAGAATGATTGCAAGTGTTATTTTTTATGTCGAAAAATATGTTTTAATATCGAAACTATTGACAGGAAGTTCTGAGGATTTATAATAAAACCATCATTAGCTTGTACTAATGAAATAAAATAGTCGGTGAGGTTGTAATAGATCAACCTTAGATTTCTTGGCTACCGCCATTGCAATCTTGATAATAATAGCGAAACGCTGAGGAATTGACAGCTGTGGTACTGTTTCGGCTATGCCACGCTTACCGCTTTTCTGACGGAAAGGCTGGGGTTGGTTAAGACCACAATTGAATATGATGACGATTGCATCGAAGTAGATGTTTCCAAAGAAGTTTATGAATACCTTGAACAGGATAGGAGACGTCAGCAGGCACAAGACCGCAGTGACAGGCGGCACCTTAGTAAAGGAACTTTTGAACAGGACTGCATTGGCTCACAGCGAGTGTCGATTAATACTGACGAAACTTATCTTGAAGTTGTTCACAAAATGGAACTGGAAAAATTACAAAGCACACTGCAAATGCTTAGTTCAGATGAATAGGTGTTGATTGAACTGTACTATTATGAGGATTGGAGTATGGAACAAATCGGGCAGCACTTTGGAATCAGCCGAATGGCTGTATCAAAACGGCATAATCGTGTCATCAAAAAGCTTAAGGAACTCATGGCAACATGGGTTCCTTTTTCTGTGCAAAAAAATATTTTTGAAAAAATTTTCAAAATCTGGTTTACAAAATGCATTTTAGTGTCCTTATATATGGATAGGTTATACAGAACATAGATTTCAATTGTTGCTTTAATCTGATGTTTCTGTTTGACCTTTTCTGTTTTAATTGTAAAGCACGCTGTGACGAATGTAGCACAATCTAATGGCTTTTTATCATTAATTCAGCAACTAATCAATTTGAAATTAAAACTGATTTAAGACAAAATCAGGAGGTGAAATTTATATGATTTAGTGATATGTTTTTCTAGACTAATCCCAGACTTTGTCTGGGGCAATGCAGAGCGTCCGGATGTCCGGACACCCAATAACCGGGCAGAAGCCCGAACCCACTTTATTAAAAATTTTTTGGAGGTAAAAGAAATAACGGAAAACAGACGAAGAGATAAGACACTCACGATCAGACTTACTGACAGTGAGAAAAAGAAAATCATTGCAAAATCAAGAAAAGCAAAAATGAATATGACTGAATTTATCATTGCAAGCACAGATAATGCTGTCATAAAAACACCTGAGAATTTAAGACCTGTTGTATCGCAGTTAAAGCGTATAGGCAACAACATCAATCAGATTGCTGTTAAGGTAAACAGCGGTGCTGTGTACTCTGTAAACTTCGATGAAGTTATCGAAATGCAGAACAAAATTTATGAAAAGGTTTTTGAAATAGCCAATGCCGATAGTACGATTCATTAAAAACGAAAAGCAGAATCCGAGTGCAATGAAAGGTTCTATTGATTACTGTTTGCAAAAATATAAGACAGTTGATGCACTAACGGGACGCAGATATGTATCAGGAATTAACTGCAACGGCTTGAATGCTTACAAAGAATTTATGACAACCAAGTTTGCAAACAATGCAAATGACGGCAGATATTTTTATCAGTATGTTCAATCTTTCTCGCCGAAAGACAATGTTGATTTCGATAAAGCACACAAGATTGCATTGGAATTTGCTGAGAAAGCGTGGCAGGGGTATGAAGTCTTAGTTACAACGCACTGCGACAGAAATCATATACACACGCATTTCATTATCAATTCAGTCTGTTTTGAAAATGGTAAAAAGCTAAGGCAAAACCCAAACACATTGAAATCTTTGAGAAAACTCAGTGATGAAATATGTGCTAAGTACAATGTTACACCGTTAAGACCGTACACAAAAACAAAAGAAAAACGCTTATCAGACGGTGAATATCGTATGGCAATGAAAGGCGAAAGCTGGAAGTTTGCTTTGATGTTTACGATTGATAATGCAATGAAAAAAGCAAAAACAAAGAAAGACTTCATTGATGAAATGAAAAAGAGCGGCTATGAAGTTTTGTGGACAGATGAGAGAAAGTATATCACTTACACCTGTCCTAACGGAATGAAATGCCGTGATATTAAGTTACACCAAGATAAATACAGAAAGAAGAAAATTGAACTTGAGTTTGAATTACGAAGAATTGAAACAGAAAAATGCACCTCAAAAAACTGCAGTCAACGATATGATAACGAAGATGGAACAAGCATCACAGGTGACAATCGTGGAGAGCGATTACTGGAAAGCACTGATAAATCTGAACAGATATCAGAATCGACAGTTGGATTTGATAACACAGAATCAAGCAGACGAAGAAATGATA
>CAYNGP010000021.1:0-27397 GCA_964396885.1 uncultured Bacteroides sp.
CTTCAGTATTAAGACCTCTTGTTGTTGCAGCAGGAGTACCGATACGAACACCTGATGTAACGAATGGTGAAAGAGGCTCATTAGGAACAGTGTTCTTGTTAAGCGTAATATGAACTTCATCAAGTCTGTGCTCAAGCTCTTTACCTGTAACATCTGTACCACGAAGGTCAAGAAGGCAAAGGTGATTGTCTGTACCACCTGAAACAAGGTTAAGACCTCTGTCAGTAAGACCCTTTGCAAGTGCCTTTGCATTATCAATAACTCTCTGCTGATACGCCTTGAATTCCGGCTTTAATGCCTCGCCGAAGCAAACTGCCTTACCGGCGATAACATGCATTAAAGGACCGCCCTGTGTACCGGGGAATACAGCTGAATTCAGCTTTCTTGCAAGGTATTCATTGTTGCAAAGAATTAAGCCGCCGCGAGGACCACGGAGTGTTTTATGAGTCGTAGTTGTAACAACATCTGCATATGGAATTGGTGACTGATGAAGACCGGCAGCAACAAGACCTGCAATGTGAGCCATATCAACCATAAACATTGCACCGTTAGCGTGTGCAATATCAGCCATTGTTTTGAAATCAATCTCTCTTGGATAAGCTGAAGCACCTGCAACAACAAGCTTAGGCTTAACCTTATTAACCTGCTTTGCAAATTCCTTAAGATCAATAAAGCCCTCATCGTCAACGCCGTAAGGTACAAAGTCAAAATACTTACCGCTGATGTTTGCCGGTGAACCGTGTGTTAAATGGCCGCCGTTATCAAGGCTCATACCCATAACGGTATCACCCGGCTGAAGCAGTGCAAGATAAACAGCAGTGTTAGCCTGTGCACCTGAGTGAGGCTGAACATTTGCATAATTGCAGCCAAAGAGCTCACAAGCTCTCTTAATAGCGATTTCCTCAACAATATCAACATACTGACAGCCGCCGTAATATCTCTTTGCCGGCAGACCTTCAGCGTATTTATTTGTAAGAACTGAACCCATTGCAGCCATTACCTGTGGTGTAACAAGGTTTTCGCTGGCGATAAGCTCAATGTTATCTCTTTGTCTTTTTAATTCGAGTGCCATTGCGTCGGCAACTTCTTTATCGGTTTCTGCAACCTTTCCTATAGAATCATAATAATCAGCAAACATAATTTACCTCCGTTTAATTAATTTTATACGCAGATATAATAACATAAATAAAAGCAATATACAATAGCTAATTTTCACTTGCAAGATAGTATAATATGTGTTAAAATCTTTTTGTTAAAAATTTAGTTACATTGGAGTGATAAAATGAGCGGACATAATAAATGGAGCACAATCAAAAGAAAAAAGGGTGCTAACGACGCTGCCAGAGCTAAAGTATTCACAAAAATAGGCAGAGAGCTTGCTGTAGCAGTTAAAAACGGCGGACCTGACCCGAACAATAACGCAAAGCTCAGAGATGTTATTGCAAAGGCTAAGCAGAACAATGTGCCGAATGACAACATTGACAGAATGCTCAAGAAGGCTGCAGGCGATACTGACAGTGCAAACTTTGAAGAAATCGTATATGAGGGCTACGGTCCATCAGGTATTGCTGTTGTTGTTGAAACCCTTACAGATAACAGAAACAGAACTGCCAGTGAAGTACGTCACTACTTTGACAAGGCAGGCGGAAATATGGGCACACCGGGTTCAGTAACATTTATGTTTGGCAAAGAGGGCGTAATTGTTATTGAGAAGGAGGATGTTGACGAGGATCAGCTTATGGAGGATGCTCTTGAAGCAGGTGCAACAGATTTCCTTACCGATGACGAGGATATTTTTGAAATCAGAACAGAGGCAACAGATGTTGGTGCAATCCGTGATGAATTAGAGGCAAAGGGATACAATATCGTATCATCCGAGCCTGCATATATCCCACAGACATACACACGTCTTGAAAATCCTGATGATATGAAAGCAATGTCAAAAATGATTGATATGTTTGAGGAAAACGAGGATGTTCAAAACATCTGGCATAACTGGGAAAACGAAGACGAATACGAGGGATAATTCCTTATAATAACATCAAAACCGAAGGTGCAACCCCTTCGGTTTTTTGTTTTCCTCAGCAGAAATGTGTTATTGTTTTTAGATATTCATTATGTTAATATATAAATATGAATGAATTACCCAAGAGAAAAGAAAACAGATTAAAAAATTTTGATTATAGCACTAATGGTGCGTACTTTATAACAATTTGCACCAAGGATAGAAAATGCGTATTATCCAATATTATTGTAGGGGACGGGTTTCCCGTCCCAAAATTAACCAAGCAAGGCAAAATTATTTGCGACTTGATTAATGAAATACCAATAAAATACAGCAATATAACTGTTGATAAATATGTGATAATGCCGAACCATATCCATGTAATTTTAATCATTTCAAACAATCACGGGACGGGAAACCCGTCCCCTACAATATCAAATATAATAGGCTGGTTAAAATATACTGCTACCAAAAACGCAAATATATATTTTAACACAATTGGTTGTCAATTATTTCAGCGTTCATATTATGACCACATCATTCGTAATGAACAGGATTATATGAACATATGGCAATACATAGAAAACAATCCTCTAAAATGGAATGAAGATAAATACTACAAAAATACATAAACACCGCGAACAAAGTTCGCGGTGTTTTGCCGTTTTATAATTCAATATAATATGGGCAGATGTTTGTATACTGTCCGTTTTTCAGGCGGAAGCCGTTAGAGATTGTGCCAAGCTGCGTAAAGCCAAGTCTTTCATACAGATGCCTTGCGTGGATATTGCTCTCAACAACTGCGTTGAACTGAAGCACTTTAAAACCGTGCAATCTCCCCTGCTCCATACAATCGAGCACCAGCTTTTCACCGATATGCTGACCACGACAGCTTTTATCAACAGCATAGCTTGCGTTACAAATATGACCGCATCTGCCGATATTATTAGGATGAAGAATATAAAGTCCAACTATTTTTCCGTCAAACTCTGCAACTGCAGTATAGCTTTGTGATGAAAAGAATTCATATCCCTCAGTTTCATCAAGGCAGGTTTCCTGAGGAAAGGCTACGCCGTCCTCCACAATTTCATTCCAGATAGAAATCATTTGTGAAATATCTGATTTATCAAATTCACGAATAATCAATGTGATAACCTCGATTATTTAAAATTAACCTGTTTATCTTTCTTCTCGGAAATAGGACAAGCCAAGGGATTGTGGTCCTTGATTTTCCTTCTTTTCCTTAATGCTCACAAAAATCAGAACGATAATTGTTACGATGTAAGGAAGCATTTTGAAAAGCTCCTGCGTACGCAGAGCAAGACCGGGAATAAAGAGATAAACGATATATAATCCACCAAAGATGATTGAGCCGATAATACCAAGATTCGGTCGCCAGATTGCAAAGATTACAAGTGCAATAGCAAGCCAGCCACGGTCACCAAAGCCTTCATTTGACCAAACACCGCAGGCATAGTCCATAACATAGTAAAGTCCGCCAAGACCTGCAATCATACTGCCGATACAGGTTGCAAGATATTTTGACCTGTTGACATTAATACCTGCTGCGTCTGCTGTTGCAGGATTTTCGCCCACAGCACGAAGGTGCAGACCGCCCCTTGTTTTATTGAGAAAGAAAGCACAGATAATTGCAATAATAATTGCTGCATAGGCAAGGAAGCCGTAGGATAAAAACACCTTACCAAACCAGCCTGTCGTTTCAGCAATCGGCAGAGACTTTCTGAAGAAATTACTTGTTGTTGTTAAAGCAACAGATGGAACATCTGCTCCTGTTATTTTAATCAGAGAGCCGCCGAAGAAATTACCGAAACCAACACCGAATGTTGTGATAGCAAGACCGGTTACATTCTGATTTGCACGAAGTGTAACGGTAAGGAAGCAATAAAGAAGTCCCATTAACAATGAGCCCAAAAGACTGCAAAGCAGAGGAATCATAACGGCTAAAAATCCGTTTGCATCACTTGGGCTTGCCAGTGAATTCTCATAAAGGAACGCACCGATTACACCACTGATACCGCCCACATACATAATACCGGGTATACCTAAATTAAGGTTACCTGATTTTTCTGTCATAATTTCACCTGTTGAGCCGTAAAGCAGAGGTATGCCCTGCATAACAGCACGCTGGAGAAAAGTAATAATTGTACCTGATGCTAACATTTACTTTACCTCCTTACCTGAACGATGAAATTTAATCTGATAATTAATAAAGAATTCAGAGCCGATAATAAAGAACAGAATAATACCTGTAATAATATCGGCAAAGGACTCGTTAAAGCCGTAAACTGTAGATATTTCACCTGCACCGCAGCTGAGAAATGCCAAAAGCAGTGAGGTTAAAACCATTACAATCGGGTTAAATTTAGCAAGCCATGATACCATAATTGCAGTAAAGCCCCTGCCGCCTGCCGTTGTGGTACTTACAGTATGGTTCGTACCGCCAACAAGCAGCAAGCCTGCTATACCGCAGATTGCACCGGACAGTGCCATTGTTCTTAAAATAACCTTTTTAACATTAACACCGATATATCTTGCCGTGTTCTCACTTTCACCGACTACGGTGAGCTCATAGCCGTGCTTACTGTATTTAAGATAAATATACATAAACACTGTTAACGCAAGAACAACAAGCACATTAAGAAGATAGTCATAATTGCCGAGAACAGGCAGCCAGCCGTCATGGGTTGCCTGATTAATAATACCGATATTGCTTGAACCCTTTGGATTTTCCCAGTACATTTCAAAATAAGAAACAAGCTGAATACCAACATAGTTCATCATCAATGTGAAAAGTGTTTCATTCGTATTAAATCTTGCTTTGAATATAGCAGGGATTAATGCCCATACCGCACCTGCAATCATACTTGTGGCAATCATAACAATGATTAACAGTGCATTAGGCAGCTTACCGCCAAGGCAAATCATACAGCCTGCTGTTGCAAGACCGCCGATAAGCACCTGACCCTCAGCACCGATATTCCAAAATCGCATTTTAAATGCAGGCGTAACAGCAAGTGAAACGCAAAGAAGCATTGCAAGACTTTGAAGCAGCTTCCAAACTCGTCTTGAAGAGCCGAAAGCACCATCAATCATTGTGCCATACACACTGATAGGATTTTCACCTGTCAGCAGCATAGTAACAATACCTGCAACAATCAGAGCAATTAAGATTGCACCGATTCTGATACCCCAGGATTTATAGCCCGGGAGTGAATCCCTTTTAGCAATATGAAAAGGAGGCTCGTGTTTTTTTACTTTTTCACTCATTTGGCATCCTCCTTTTCTGCACGTTTAGTCATAAGAAATCCTATTTCTTCCTTAGTAGCGGTTTTGCCGTCAACTATTCCTGTTATTTTGCCAGAGTTCATAACCATAATTCTGTCACAAAGCTCAAGCAAAACATCCAAATCCTCACCTACAAAAATAATAGCTGTACCCTTTTTCTTCTGCTCAGTAAGAAGATTATAAATGGTGTAGGATGAGTTAATATCAAGTCCTCTTACAGGATACGCAACCATAAGCACCTTAGGGGCTGCTGCAATCTCTCTGCCAACAAGCACCTTTTGCACATTACCGCCTGATAAACGTCTGACAGGCGTAGTTGCATTTGGTGTGACAACCTCAAGGTCATTGATGATTTGATTTGCTAACTTTTTTGGACCTTTTCTGTCAAGGAAGGAAGACTTGCCTGCTTTATATGAACGAAGCATCATATTGTCGATAATATCCATATTACCAACAAGACCCATACCAAGTCTGTCCTCAGGCACAAAGGAAAGTGCCACACCCAGCTTGCGTATTTCCCTTGGGCTTTTGCCCACAAGCTGCTGGGGACCAAGGTCATCAGGCTTATAAAGAATACTTGATTTTTTGGTAGTTATCTGCAAACCTGCAATGGATTCAAGAAGCTCCTTTTGACCACAGCCTGAAATACCAGCAACACCAAGTATTTCACCGCCGTAGGCATTAAACTCTACATTTTCAAGAGCAAATGAGCCATCCCTGTTAACAACAGTAAGATTTTCAACAACCAGTCGTTCAACAGGATTTTCAGGTTCCTCCCTTGTGATATTCAGGTCAATCTTTTCACCAACCATCATTTCTGTCAATGACTGCTCAGTTGCATCACAAGTATTGACAGTGCCAACATACTCACCCTTTCTGAGTGTGGTAACTCTGTCAGAAATATCAAGAACCTCGTGGAGCTTATGTGTAATTATAATAATTGATTTATTATCCGCACGCATACGGCGGAGAACATCAAATAATTTTTCAGTTTCTTGCGGTGTTAAAACTGCAGTCGGCTCGTCCAGAATCAGGACGTCAGCACCTCGATACAGCACCTTAATAATTTCAACAGTCTGCTTTTCCGAAACAGACATTTCATAAATCTTTTTGTTTAAATCAACAACAAATCCGTATTTGTCAGTAATTTCACGAACTCGCTTTTCAGCCTCTTTAATATTAAATTTTTTGCCGTCGTTAATACCAAGCACAATGTTTTCAGTAGCTGTGAAAACATCAATCAGCTTGAAGTGCTGGTGAATCATACCAATTTTATATTTGAATGCATCCTTTGGAGAAGCAATAACAACAGGCTTTCCGTCAACAAAAATCTCACCGCTGTCAGGGTAATATATGCCGGAAACCATATTCATAAGTGTAGTTTTTCCTGAGCCGTTCTCACCGAGAATGGCAAGAATTTCGCCCTTGAATACTTTTAAATCAACATCCTTATTTGCAACAACACTGCCGAATGTTTTTGTTATACCTTTTAACTCTAATGCTAAAGTGTCAGCCATAAGCTCCCTCCTTAAAAAAACTATGCCGTGGCGACAAAAATCGCCACGGTAGTTTTATTATTTTTTAATGATTTATTAAAACGAATTACAGAAGTGTAATACCGTCAATATCAACATCAAAATATGGAGCTGAACGGTGGAAAGATTCTTTGAATGCACCATTCTCAATAACCTCTGTGTCACCCTCGAAGTTAGCATCTGTGTTTACATCAGCCTTATAAGAGTCAAGAGTTTTGCCGCCAACTGTGAATGTTG
This sequence comes from uncultured Bacteroides sp., assembly GCA_964396885.1. Taxonomy (GTDB): domain Bacteria; phylum Bacillota; class Clostridia; order Oscillospirales; family Acutalibacteraceae; genus Eubacterium_R. The sequence continues at coordinate 7,084 of CAYNGP010000021.1, forward strand.
AGGTATCAAATACCTGAACCTTACCTGACTCAAGGTCAGCCTTAGCAGCGGCAATAGCATCAGCTGTGCCTGGAGCAGCAGCCTGCTCGTTAACATCTGTTAACTGAACGGAATCTGTAGCGAGTGTACCTGTCCAGTCTGCATCAATTGCTTCGCCCTTCATTACGCAGTCAATCATATACTCAAAATATGGAGCCCAGTTAATCTTTGAAGATACGATGAAGGTGTTAGGACAAGCACTTACAGTTGAACCATTGTATGATACGTTTGGAACACCTGCATTCTCACAAGCAGTCGGAGCACCCATTGAGTCAGCATGCTGACTGATAAGTACACAACCGTTTGAGATAAGCTTTGTAGCAGCTTCCTTCTCAAGTGTTTCATCATACCAAGAACCTGTGAAGGTTACTTCCATAGTAACTGATGGGCAAACTGACTTTGCACCAAGATAGAATGATGTATAACCTGACTTAACCTCAGCATATGGATGAGCACCAACATAACCCATCTTTGCCTGCTCTGCAGTAATTTCATTCTTCTCAATCATTTCATTGAGCTTCATACCTGCTGCAATACCTGCAAGGTAACGACCCTCATAGATTGATGCGAATGCATTGTGGTAGTTAGCAAGGTTCTCTGTATGAGCCTTTGTACCTGTAGCATGGCAGAACTGAACCTCCGGATGAGCCTTGGCAGCCTCAATCATAAAGTCCTCATGACCAAAGCTGTCTGCAAAAACGATGTTACAGCCCTGATCAACAAGGTCAAGAGCAGCCTCTTTACAAGAGTCATTTTCGTCAATGTTAACCTTGTTTACCATTTCAACGCCCATTTTTTCACAAGCAGCCTTTGCTGCATCTAAAAAGTTCTTGTCATAGGTTGAGTTCTCATCGTGAAGATAGATGAAGCCAACCTTAACCTTTGAGGCGTCTGTTTTGCTGTCATCATTAGCAGGCTTATCTGCTGAACAACCTGCAAAGCAGCCGATTGCAAAAAGAGCAGCTAAAAGCACAGCAACAATTTTCTTTGAAATTTTCATTTCTTTTTCCTCCGTACAAAAAATTCTATTATAAGGCAAAAGCCGAATAACCAAAATAATTACTTTCTGAAATAAACCTGACCTGTGGTGTGGTCCATACTTTCAACAATAGCAAGGGACTCAACCTTAATACCCTTTTCACGAAGCTTGTCCCCGCCGTGCTGAAAGCCCTTTTCAATGGCAACACCGCAGCCTGCAAGCTGTGCACCGCTTTTTTTAACAAGGTCAATCAAGCCGTTCAGTGCATTGCCAACTGCAAGGAAATCATCCACAATCAGAATTTTGTCATTTTCGTCAAGAAAACGCTTTGAAACCAAAATATCATATGTAGTACCATGGGTAAATGATTCAACCTTTGAGGTATAAACATCACCTGCAATATTCTTGGTTTTTGTTTTTTTAGCAAATACTAAAGGACAGCCAAACTCCTCTGCTACCAACGCACCTATAGCTATACCGGATGCTTCAATAGTCAAAATTTTGTTAACGCCGTCCTCCATAAATAATCTATGAAATTCCTTAGCAACCTCTTTCATAAAAGGCACATCAATCCTGTGGTTCAGGAAGCCGTCTACTTTAAGAATATTGCCTTCGTACACTTCGCCTTCATTTAATATCTTCTGTTCAAGTAAATCCATAAAATATACCACCACTTTAATATAGTTATATACTATTACGAATTGTGCAATTTTTCAACATTTTTTCACATTTTGACATCAAATTTTAATATTTAAAATGCAGGCAATCAGCAATAATACTGTAGACACCAATTCAATATTATGGTAATATATTTACATAATATTTTAGGAGCAATGGCAATGAACAATAAAAAAATCGCTTTGATTGTAACTGCATTTATTGCAGTGCTGTTTATCATAATCGGTATTATTGCAATTGCGGGGCATATCCCCTTTCTTGGCAAGCCGCTGGCTTTATTTTTTGCCATCGTGCTTATTGTGTTTATTTTAGGATTTTTTATAATAATCAGCAAGAGGAAAAGGAAATGAAAATTTTAGTCAGTGCCTGTCTGCTGGGTGAAAACTGCAAATACAGCGGCGGCAATAATAAATGTGATGCAATTATCGAGCTCGGCAAAAAGCACAAGCTGATACCGATTTGCCCCGAATGCTTCGGCGGTCTGCCGATACCGAGAGTGCCAAGCGAAATAAAAGACGGCAGAGTATATTCCAAAAACGGAGAAGATTTAACAGCAGCCTTTGAGGATGGTGCGGAAAAATCGCTGTATGTTGCTGAGGAAAGCGGCTGTCAGCTTGCAATACTTAAAGAAAGAAGTCCCAGCTGCGGCTTTGGTGAAATTTATGACGGCAGCTTCAGCGGTAAAATCATAAGAGGAAACGGCATAACTGCTCAACTTTTGTATGACCACGGCATTGCTATTATCGGCGAAACAAAGCTTGATCAAATTAAAGATTATGAATAAATTAAATACCACAAAATTTATGCCTCTGCGAATGATGTATTCGTAGGGGCACATATTATGTGCCCGCGGGCGGATAATATCCGCCCCTGCTAATTTCAATCTTTGATAATATCACATTTCTTATATTGATAGTCCAATTTGCTTGACGGCTCTAATCAGTTATAGTACTATCAAGCTAAGGGGGAATTCATATGGTAAGCAAGACAAAATTTGTTATAAGCGATGACAAAATAAAAGAAATATTCAGTCAACACGGCATTAACAATATTCAAAGCATTGCACCGCTTGGTGATGGTGAATACAACGCTGTATTTGAGGTTAAGGCTGATAAAAGCTATGTTTTAAAACTTGCACCGGACAGCAGCATACCGGTTTTGACATACGAGGACAAAATGATGTCAAGCGAGGTATTCTGGTATGAGCAAATCAGAAAGCATACAGATATAAGAGTGCCTGAGGTATACTTCACGGATTATTCAAACAGCATTGTTCCGACCGAGTATTTCGTTATGGAAAAGCTTGAAGGAGAAATGAGAAACACAGCTAAGCTCGGTGTTGAAGCTGTCAGAGAAAGCACAGTACTGATGCTGGCACAAATTCATAAAATAAAGAATGACAAATACGGATATGTTCAAAATCAGCTTTATGACAACTGGTATGATGCACTTTGCTCTATGATTAAAAATCTGCTTGCAGATGCAAAGCGTGTTGGAAAGTCTTCAAAAAAAGGCGAACGACTTTTAAAATATGCCGAAAAGCATAAGGATTTGCTTAAAAATGTTGAATGCACAATGGTTAACTATGACTTGTGGGATGCGAATGTAATTTGCTGTAAGAACAAGAACGGCAAGACAGAGCATTGCTGGATTGACCCTGAAAGAAGCTTTTGGGGTGACAGAATATTTGACTTTATCTGTGTTGACAACAATCCTGTTTTTGGTCTTAATTCAAAGCAAAAGGCTATAGACATTTATAACCAAGTCGCTGACAAACCTATTGAAATGAATCGTGAAAATGAAATAAGATATGCCTTTGCTCAGGGACTAATGGGAATTATTATGGAGGTAGAAAAATATTACCGTTATACTCCACGCCATTTCGGTTGGTGGAGAAATGTAATATCCTACACCGCCATTTATAAAAAGGCTTTCAAGGTATTAAAAAATGGATAAATCAAAAAGCAAAACAGCTGAAATGGAAACAAAGTCCATACCCAAGCTGATATTCAGTTATTCCTCTGCAACGTTTTTTGCACTGTTTTTTGATGCACTTTACAATATTGTTGACACGCTTTTCATAAGCCACGGTGTTGGTGACAATGCAATGGGCGGTGTTTCGGTTGCATTTCCATTTATGCTGATACAAGCAGGCATTGCACAGATGGTTGGCGGAGGTGCGGCGGCTATCACTGCAAAGCACCTTGGCGAAAAGAAGTATAAAAAAGCAGGCAATGTAACTGCAAATGCGATGCTGATTTTCTACAGCACTGCTATAATTACAACACTTATCGGATTTATATTTATGACACCGATTTTAAGGCTGACAGGTGTTACCGACGATATACTGCCATATGCAAAAGAATACTTAACAATCATTCTTTTAGGCAATGTATTTTCAACAGGCTTCTCGTCCATAATCCGTGCTGAGGGCAGAATGGGTTATTCCCTTGCCATATGGCTGATACCGACAGCCGTTAACATCATTCTTGATTATGTATTTATAAATATATTAAATATGGGAGTTAAGGGTGCTGCACTGGCAACTGTCATCTGCTATTTCACAAGCTTTTTAATGAGTGTAATCTTTTTCACAAAAATAAGCTGTCAGGATTTCAGTGGAATAAAAATCAACCATCACACCGCAGGTGAAATTCTTTTAATCGGTATACCCACATTAATTCAGATGAGCAGTATGTCATTGATATTTTTAATCATTAACAGACTGCTTTCAAAATTCGGTGGCTCAGTAGCAATTAATATTTTTGCATATTTAAGCAAAATAGCAACTCTTGCCGTTGTTCCCATTAATTCCGTTGCACAGGCAGTATCACCGATAATCGGCTATAACTATGGTGCTGAAAATAAAGCGAGAATTAAAAGCACTATCAATTTCAGCCTGCTGATAACAGAAGTCTATTCACTGCTTGCTGTTATTGCCGCACTATCTATTCCGCAGGTGTTTATCAGAATATTTACTGATAATTACGAAATCATTCATAATGGCAGTACCGCATTAAAAATCATTACCCCTGCACTGATTTTTATGCCTATAGCAATAATACTCAGTTCATATTTTCAGTCAACAGGGCAAAAAGCAAAAGCAATTATCTCAAGCGGAAGCTTAATTATATTTTTAATCATTCTGCTTCTTGTACTGCCGAATATATACGGTGTAAATGGAATATGGGTGTCAATACCTATAGCCTGTATGTTATCAGCCGTGCTGGCAATATCATTTATGAAAAATTTTAAAAAGCATACACTTACATAACAAAAAACATTGGTAAAGGATTAAAACGCCAAACGTCGCAGAAACTTAATGTTTCTGCGACGTTTTAAATTGTTTATTTATAGCGGAATGGCGAGGACACCATCCCCTACAATGTATACAACAGCATATTCGTAGGGGCTGATGCCCTCATCAGCCCGAAAATGGGACGGGGAACCCGTCCCCTACAAATATTTATTAATTTTGGCGTGGTTATGACTGCTTTATCGACAGTCTGAACGGATGTTACTCCATAAGAGAACATCCGTTGTTTCTTTATATATTATGACGATTTTTGATTTTTAATCTGTCCATAGCACGTGCCAGGTTAGCCTGTGAATGATAATACTCCTGCTGAGATTTCTTAAGGCGCATATCCTCCTCAGCTCTTTCCTTAGCCTCCTGTGCACGGCGTGCGTCAATCTCCTCAGGCAATTCAGCTGAAATGCACACAAGAAGTGCCGTATTGTCAAGAAATTCAAGAAAGCCATTACCGACATAAGCAGGAATAACCTTGCCGTCTGCATCTGTAATCTTCATTTCCCCCGACTCAATGGGAACAACACAGTTTTCGTGCTTAGAGAGAAAGCCTTCACTGCCGCCGTCAACAAGCGGAACAACAAGCTGCTGTGCTTCGCCGTCAAAAAAAGTTTTGTTTGACGCAATAATTTTTAATTGAAAGGTATTCATAAATTCACCTTACTTCATTTGCTCTGCTTTTTTCAAAGCATCATCAATCGTGCCTACATTGAAAAATGCCATTTCAGGAATATCGTCAACCTCACCGTCAACGATAGCCTTAAAGCCTCTTACAGATTCCTTAACCGGCACATATACACCCTCGATACCCGTGAAGCTTTCCGCAACATGGAATGGCTGTGACAGGAATTTTTCAATCTTTCTTGCACGGTAAACGGTCAGCTTATCCTCATCAGACAGCTCCTCCATACCGAGAATTGCAATAATATCCTGTAACTCCTTATATTTCTGCAAATATGCCTGAACCTTTCTGGCAACCTCGTAGTGCTCCTCGCCTACTACATCAGCCTCAAGTATACGTGAGTTTGACTCAAGCGGATCAACTGCAGGATAAATACCCTTTTCAACAATCTTTCTTGAAAGAACTGTTGTAGCATCCAGATGTGCAAATGTCGTTGCAGGGGCAGGGTCTGTCAAGTCATCGGCAGGAACATAAACTGCCTGAACAGATGTGATTGAGCCGTTTTTGGTTGAAGCAATACGCTCCTGAAGCTCACCAACATCCGTTGCCAATGTAGGCTGATAACCAACGGCTGACGGCATTCTGCCGAGAAGTGCAGAAACCTCAGAGCCTGCCTGAACAAAACGAAAAATGTTATCAATAAAGAGCAGTACATCCTGATGGTCAACATCACGGAAATATTCTGCCATAGTAAGTCCTGTTTCGGCAACTCTCATTCTTGCTCCGGGCGGCTCGTTCATCTGACCGAAAACAAGTGCTGTTTTTTCAAGAACACCGCTTTCGCCCATTTCTTTCCAAAGGTCATTACCCTCACGGCTTCGCTCACCAACACCTGTGAAGATTGAATAACCGCCGTGCTGCGTTGCAACGTTGGTGATAAGCTCCTGAATAAGCACGGTTTTACCAACACCTGCACCACCGAAAAGACCGATTTTTCCGCCCTTCTGATAGGGTGTTAAAAGGTCGATAACCTTTATGCCTGTTTCAAGAATTTCAATCTGACTTGCCTGTTCTTCAAATGACGGAGCCGGTCTGTGAATGGACCAGTGCTCGGCATCGTCAAGCTTTTCGCCGTCATCAATGGTTTCACCAACAACATTAAAAAGTCTGCCTAAAGTTTTGTTGCCGACAGGAACTTTAATTGCATCACCTGTAGCAACAACCTCCATATCCTTGCAAAGTCCCTCAGAAGCAGCAAGCATAATGCATCTTACATTACCTGCACCAATATGCTGGCTGACCTCCATAACAAGCCTTTTGCCGTCAACTGTAACCTCAAGAGCGTCCTTAATATTTGGTAATTCGCTTTCAAATTCAACGTCAACAACAGGACCCATTACCTGAACAATTTTACCTGTATTCATTTAAAGGACACCTCCTACTCATTTTTGTTTTTCTGTGCCTTTGAGCCTGCTATAACCTCAGTTATTTCCTGGGTAATAGCCGCCTGCCTTGCACGGTTATATTCGATACCTAACTGCTTTAACATATCCTTTGCAGCGTCGGTTGCAGTCTGCATTGCCATCATACGTGCATTATGCTCTGAGCAATAGGACTCAACAAGTGCACCGTAAACAAAACCTGCAACATAATTCGGAATGATATAATCAAACACCTTGTCAACATTCGGTTCAAAGAAACAGGTTTGATAATTATTTTCACTGCTGTCCACACTCTTAACCTTTTTCAATGGCAGCAGCTGTTTAATCTCTGCATTAAAGGTAACGGAATTTACCATTCTTGTGTAAACGATATAAACCTCGTCAAGCTCACCTGATTTGAACAAATCAACCATTTTTTCGCTGATAATTCTTGCTCTGTTCATATTCGGATTCTGAGCAGTGTATTTGAAGTTTATATCAATGGGAATATTCTTTTTTTCAAAATATCTTCGACCCACCTGACCAACAACAAAAAGCATATTTTTATTGTCGGACAAAGCCTCTTTTTCAGCAATTTTTATAACATTATGGTTATAAGCACCTGCCATGCCTTTATCGGCGGTGACAACAATATAACCCTGCTTTCTTTCCTGCTTGGGTATGCTTGCTCTTTCGTTAAAGAACTCACTGCCCGTTTCGGGTGAAAGGTCAAGTATTTTTGCCAATGCCTCCTGAATTGCATAAAAATAAGGCTCGGTATTTTTGAGGTCCTTTCTCGCCTTCTGAAGCTTGGAGCTTGAAATCATACACATTGCGTTCGTGATTTTCATCGTGTCCTTAATCGACTTCATACGGGCCTGAATTTCACGGGAATTAGCCATTATTTACCTTCTTAAATTCATCAACTGCATCTAAAATCTGATCCTTGATATAATCCTCAAGCACCTTATCTGTTTCAATAGTTGACACAATAGCGGAATAATTTGAATGAATATATTCAAGCATATCCATCTGGAACTGCTTGATTTTGGCAACAGGAACATCCATAAATCTTCTTCCTGTTGCGGCAACTAAAGTAATAACCATATCAGCAAGTGAAAGTGGTCTGCCAAGAGGCTGCTTCAAAAGCTCCATAAGTCCCTTACCGTAGTCAAGACCTGCCTTTGTTTCCTCATCAAGGTCAGAGGAAAACTGGGTGAATACCTCCATCTCTCTGAACTGAGCGAGGTCAATACGTAAAGAGCCTGCTGCCTTTTTCATTGCCTTTGTCTGTGCTGCACCACCTACACGGGATACGGAAAGACCTACATTAACTGCAGGACGCATGCCGCTGAAGAACAAATCACTTTCAAGGAAAATTTGACCGTCGGTAATTGAAATTACGTTAGTCGGAATATAGGCAGATACGTCACCTGCCTGTGTTTCTATAATCGGCAGAGCTGTGATTGATCCGCCGCCTAACTCATCACTGAGCTTGCTTGAACGCTCAAGCAAACGGGAATGAAGATAGAATACATCACCTGGGTACGCTTCACGTCCGGGGCTTCTTTCTAAAAGGAGTGACAAAGCACGGTAGGCAACTGCATGCTTGCTCAAATCATCATATACAATTAAACAATCCTTGCCCTGATACATAAAGTACTCAGCCATAGCGGTTGCTGAATATGGTGAAATATACTGAAGTGATGCAGGGTCAGATGCAGTAGCACAAACGATAATTGTGTAATCCATTGCTCCTGCCTTTTCAAGTGTGTTAACAAGCTTTGCAACACTGGATGCCTTCTGACCGATTGCATTATAAATACATATAACATCCTTGCCCTTTTGGTTGATAATCGTATCAAGGGCAATTGAGGTTTTACCTGTCTGTCTGTCGCCGATAATCAGCTCTCGCTGACCTCTGCCTATGGGGAACATGGAGTCAATAGACAAAATACCCGTTGCCATAGGTGTATCAACGCTTTTACGCTGAACGATAGACGGTGCTGCCTGCTCAACTGGTCTGTAATCATCGGCATCAATATCGCCCTTGCCGTCAATAGGCTCACCAAGGGAATTGACAATTCTGCCGATAAAGCCCTCACCAACAGGAACACCTGCTTTTTTATGTGTTCTTTTAACCTTTGAGCCCTGGTGAATACCTGTGTCACCTGCAAAAAGGATTACACCAATCTGGTGCTTTTTAATATCCTGCACCATACCCTTGACGCCATTGTCAAAAACAACAATTTCGCCGTACATTGCATGGTCAAGACCGTGAACGGTGGCAATGCTGTCACCTACTCTGACAACAGTACCGATTTCTTCGCCGTCATATTTATGTTCAAAATCCTTAATATCCTGTCTTAAAACAGAAATAACGGACTCCTTGTCAACAGAGCTTTCGCGAGCCTTTTTAATAACCTGAGCCTTGATGGCATCCAGCTTTGTTTTTAAGCTGAAATCAAATTCCTTACTGTTAACTCTGATGATAAAGCCACCTATAAGACTGTCATCCTGAACAATTGTTATTTTAGCCTCGCCTGCATTTTCCTCCTTGCAGACAAAGGCTTTAATACCCTCAAGCTGCTCATCATTCGGCGGAGTTGTGCAGTAAACAGTTGCATTTGCAATATTATTTTTTTTGTCAAGCTCACGGATATAAGCACAAACAATCTCCTCAAGCTGAGAAGTCTTTCCCTCTGCTGCAAGCTCGCCGAGAAATTCACGAACTGATGGAGCGAACAAATCATCAATAACTGCTCGTTTTTCACTTGGTAAAACATTTGGATTATCCAGTATCTGCTTCAGCTCATCACTTGCATTAAATATCCTGAGCGCGTCCTCAAGACCTGAAACACTAACCTGTGAAGAAAGCAGTGTTTCAATATATTTATCAATATTTTGAATCATTCGTTATCACTGCTTTCATTTAAAAATTTGTCATAAATACTGCTGTCAATTTCAGCCGAGGTTTTCTCGCCCACAACCTTTGCAGCAGTTTCCATAGCAAGCTGAGCAATGCCCTCTTTAACAGCCATACGAGCCTTTTCAGTTTCAGCATCAGCAGCCTTGCGTGCATCCGACTTAATTTTGTCGGCATCATTCTGAGCACGGTTTAAAATCTTGTCATACTCAGCCTTAGCATCAGCCCTTGCATCGGTGATAATTTGCTTTTTCTCATCCTCAACACCTGCAAGCTCAGCCTCATACCGGCTTTTCATCAAATCAGCCTGCTCTTTTGTACTCTCAGCCTCATGGAACTTTTCATCAATCAATTCCTGTCTTTTATCAAGCACTTTCTTAATCGGCTTAAAAAGGAATGCTCTCATAAGCACAAAAAAGAGAATAAGGTTGATAATTGTCCAGAGAAAATTAAAGTCAAATTTTAACATTTAACTATTTCCTTTCTAAAAAAGTAACGCTTGTTACACTTTCTATTTAACAAGAAAGATAATAAGAATACAGCCAATCAAGCCGTAAATAGCAGTAGCCTCTGAAAGAGCTGCACCAAGAATAAGTGTTGTCTGAATCTTACCTGCCATTTCAGGCTGACGAGCCTGTGCCTCAACTGCCTTACCTGTTGCAATACCAATACCGATACCTGCACCTAAACCACACAAAAGTGCAATACCTGCACCAATTGCAATAATTGAACCTGTCATAATTTTATCTCCTTAAAATAATTACTATGTTTATCAAACAGTCTTTTCTGTCTGTTTTTTTGCTTTTTTGCTTTTTCTTTTTAGCTTCTTGCTTTGCTTACGCTGCTTTGTTTCTTCCTCGGTTTCCACAGCTTCCTGCAAATAGAGAGCTGTTAAGAATACAAAGATGTATGCCTGCAACAAGCCGTCAAATATATCAAAATACAAGCTGAACACTACCGGTAAAACAATAGGAACAACCGCCTTGATAAGCTCCATAATTGTAAATGCTGCAATGATATTACCAAACAGTCGCATACAAAGTGAAAGCGGTTTCGTAAACACCTCTAAAATATTAATCGGCGTCACAATCCAAATCGGCTTGGTGAATGCTTTCAATCTTCCTGCCACACCTTTATCCTTAAAGGCACAATACTCTACAAGCACAATGCTTGTAATTGCTATAGCGGCAGTAACCTGCATACTTTTTGTCGGTGGCTTAAATCCGAACAAACCAATCACATTTGATACGCCGATAAATAACGCCACACTCATTAGCCACGGAATATGCTTTTCGACCTTTTCGCCCATAATCCCTTTAAAGAAGCCCTCGGCTTTTTCATAACAAAGCTCTAAAATCTGCTGTCGTTTTGATATTTTACCGGTGACCTTCAAATTTCTTGTTAAGATTATTGCCAAAACAGTGAGCACTGCCATAATGATCCATGACACAACAGTTGTTTCATCAAAGCCTATTTTCACACCGCCGATATTAAAGCTGAACACTTCTTCAATATTAAGCTGTTCTGTTAACTCGTGCTGTAAATCAAGCTTAGCGTTAATTGGACTAATCGTTACTGTCACCCCCCATTTTCTATCTAATTTGTCTAACATTATACACCCAAATATTAACAAAATCAATTGATATTGTTAACAAAAATGAATATTTAAGTACATGAGCAATATTACACAATTGTAGTATATGACAAATCAGAATTATTCCTTAACAAAAAATAAATTTTTTATTTACATATTGTCCCATTTCGTATATAATAAATACTCAAGTATTTAGTTTATAACATCTTATATAAGGAGTTCAGATATGGCAAAGGATCAAAAGAAAATGGTGGATGCAATCACCTCAATGGACGAGGATTTTGCAAAATGGTACACCGATGTATGCAAAAAAGCAGAGCTTGTTTCCTACACAAGTGTTAAGGGATGTATGGTTATAAGACCTTACGGCTATGCAATCTGGGAAAACATTCAGAGAATTCTTGACGGTATGTTCAAGGCAACCGGTCACGAAAATGTAAATATGCCTATGTTCATCCCTGAAAGCCTGCTTCAAAAGGAAGCTGACCATGTTGAGGGCTTTGCACCTGAATGTGCATGGGTAACCTACGGCGGCAGTGAAAAGCTTGAGGAAAGACTTTGTGTTCGTCCGACAAGTGAAACACTGTTCTGTGAGCATTTTAAAGAAATTGTTCATTCACACAGAGATTTGCCCAAATTATACAACCAGTGGGTATCAGTTGTAAGATGGGAAAAGACAACAAGACCTTTCCTTCGTTCACGTGAATTCTTATGGCAGGAGGGTCACACCCTTCACGCTACAGCTGAGGAAGCTATTGAAGAAACAGAAAAAATGCTTAATGTTTACACCAAATTCTGTCAGGAAGATTTGGCAATGCCTGTTGTACAGGGTATGAAAACAGAGAGTGATAAATTTGCAGGCGCTGAGCGTACATATTGTATTGAAGCACTTATGCACGACGGCAAAGCACTTCAGGCAGGCACAAGCCACTATTTCGGCGACGGCTTTGCAAAGGCTTTCGACATTCAGTATTCAAACAAAGAAAATCAGTTAACCTATCCGCATCAGACATCCTGGGGTATGACAACCAGACTTATCGGTGCTATCATTATGACACACGGCGATGACAATGGTCTTGTTTTACCGCCTGCTGTTGCTCCTATTCAGGCAATTGTTCTTCCTATTGCACAGCATAAGGAGGGTGTGCTTGACAAGGCAAATGAGCTTACTGAAAGATTAAGTAAGGTTTGCCGTGCTAAGATTGACGACAGCAACAACTCACCCGGCTGGAAGTTTGCCGAGTATGAAATGAAGGGTGTTCCTGTAAGAGTTGAGCTCGGTCCTAAGGATATTGAAAACAATCAGTGTGTAGTTGTTACACGTCACAACAGAGAAAAGACAGTGGTTTCACTTGATGATATTGAAACCGTAATTCTTCAGAAGCTGCAGGAGGTTCGTGACGGACTGTACGCAAAAGCTTTGGAGAACAGAGAAAACAAGACCTATAAGTGCACATCCACTGACGAAATCATCAAAGCGCTTGAAGAAAACGGCGACGGCTTTGTAAAAGCAATGTGGTGCGGCTGTGAGGAATGTGAAGACAAGGTTAAGGAGCTCACAGGCGTTGGCTCACGTTGTATTCCGTTTGATCAGGAAAATATCAGTGACACCTGTGTTTGCTGCGGCAAGCCTGCAACAAAGATGCTCTACTGGGGCAAGGCTTATTAAAAACATAGCGTCTGCACATATATTATCGTTATTACAAACAGCATAAGCAATTATGTTGACATATTAAAATAAAATTCGGAGGAAGCATTATGGCAGTATTAGTAACCGGTGGCTTAGGCTACATTGGATCACACACCTGTGTTGAGCTGATGAACAGCGGCAATGAGGTTGTTGTAGTTGACAATCTTTACAACTGTAAAAAAAGCTCTTATGACAGAATCAAGGCTCTTGTGGGCAAGGATTTTAAATTCTATGAGTGTGATATTCGTGATGCCGAGGGTATGAGCGAGATTTTTGATAAAGAAAGTATTGACTCTGTTATTCACTTTGCCGGCTTAAAGGCTGTTGGTGAAAGTGTTGAAAAGCCACTTGAATATTTTGACAACAATGTTAACGGAACTTTGGTTCTTCTTGATGTTATGAGAAAGCATAACTGCAAAAAAATTGTTTTCTCCTCATCAGCAACTGTTTATGGTATGAACAACGTTTCACCGCTTACAGAGGATATGGAGGTTGGCGGAGTAACCAATCCATACGGCAGAACCAAATTTATGATTGAGTGCATACTCAAGGATTTATTTGTAAGCGATAACAGCTGGTCAATCTGCCTGCTGCGTTACTTTAACCCAATCGGTGCTCACAAGAGCGGAACTATGGGTGAAGACCCTAACGGTATTCCAAACAATCTTATGCCATATATCACACAGGTTGCAATCGGCAAGAGAGAGTACCTCAATGTTTTTGGTGATGATTATGATACTCCTGACGGCACAGGTGTTCGTGACTATATCCACGTTGTTGATTTAGCACTGGGTCACCTTAAGGCAGTTGAAAAGGTTGAAGCTGAAAAAGGTCTGTTTATCTATAATTTAGGAACAGGCACAGGCTATTCTGTACTTGATGTTGTTAAGGCATTTGAAAAAGCATCAGGTCAGAATGTTCCTTATAAAATCGTACCACGCAGAGCAGGTGACATTGCTACCTGTTATTCTAACCCAAGCAAGGCACTGAACGAGCTTGGCTGGAAGGCAGAAAGAGGTATTGAAGAAATGTGTGAGGACAGCTGGAGATGGCAGAGTCAAAATCCAAATGGCTATCCTGATTAATTAACAGCATACAAAAGTCCCGCTGAAATAAATCAGCGGGACTTTTTCTTTTAATTTGTTACTTTGATTATTTTCTAATTGGTGGCATTGGCGGTTGGAGATCATCAATATCTCTTTCACTTGCTCTTTGGGCACGCTTGCGGCGACGCTTCTTTTTCTTGTTGTTATTCATTATTACAAGAACCACATAGCAAACCATAACCGCAATAATAATTATGCAGATAATTTTAACAATCATCATACCGAAAAATGATTTGATTGCGTTAATTATCTTAAGAAATGTTGAAAGCTCAACAGTTTGGGCAGCAACCAAATCAACAGTTGCTATAATCTCATCACCATAAATTACATTTGCTTTGCAAACATCCTGACCCTTTACCACAGGTGCATTTATGCTTGCAGGCTTATCGGGCAGCTCATAAATAATTGCAGATTTATCAAGTCCGGCAGGAACAATCACATTGGTATCCTGCTTGGCGATAAGCTGAACGGAATCGGCATCCTTTCCGTCCTCAACATCAACCTCACCAACAACCTCGCTTTCAGCAACAATGGTTGAATATTTAAGGCTGTCAAATGCCCATTCAAAAAGTGATTTGGCATCAACAAATGAACACTTTGTCAAATAAGACTCACCGTTGATTGCCTGCTGAGGCGACTTAAGAACAACTGCCAAATAGTTATAGCCGTCCTTTGCTGCCTTGGTAATAACACAGTACTCCGCTTCCTCTGTTGAGCCTGTTTTAATACCCTGGGCATACTCATAATAATAAGTAATATATCCGGGCTGAAGCATAAGGTTTGTGTGGGTTAATTTCATATTATGAAAATCAACAGATGTGGTTGTTGATATTCTGTTAAAATCAGAATTTTTCAGTGCCGCAATCGTGATTGCTGCAAGATCCTTGGCTGTTGAATAATGATTTGCATCGTGAAGACCGTCGGGATTAACAAAATTTGTATCATTACAGCCGATTGACTTAACCCATTCGTTCATTTTCTGAACA
The DNA here is from genome assembly GCA_964396885.1 of uncultured Bacteroides sp. Taxonomy (GTDB): domain Bacteria; phylum Bacillota; class Clostridia; order Oscillospirales; family Acutalibacteraceae; genus Eubacterium_R. Next base: position 22,435 of record CAYNGP010000021.1, read on the forward strand.
AAGGCTTCCTCGCTGCCGGACACAAATTCGGCAAGCACCTGACAGGCATCACAGGCAGAATATACCATTGTGAGGTAAAGCAGCTCTTCAACAGTCAGCTCCTCCCCTACCTCAATACCTGCAACCTGTGCACCTGTACCAAGGAGTCTGTCAAAGGCAGCCTGACTCATTTTTGTTTTTTGCTGCAAATCCTTAACATTATTCAAAACAACCATTGCAGTAACGATTTTTGTAAGTGATGCAGGATAGAGCTTTTCAGTTGAATTTTTCTCTGCCACAACAGGATAGCTGTCATCATCAAGATTTATCAACAGATATGACTCAGCATAAATCGTTCTGTCAGGCACATAGGTTGCCGCAAAAGAATATGATGCAGGCAGACATAAGCTTGTACATAATAGGATTAAAGATAAAAATATAGAAAGTGTTTTTTTCATAGACTTGACACCTGTATTGTAAAATTATATTATATAGTGTAACATTTTTTATTGATTATTTAAAGAGCATATTTATAAATTTTTTGTGAAAGGTTCGATTACTTTATGATTTACGTTACCGGCGACACACACGGTGATATTTCCTGCTTTAAAAATTCAAAATTGAACAAGCTGACCGAAAAGGACTACCTTATTGTATGCGGCGATTTCGGATTTATATGGGATCCGAAGAACGAGCAGGAAAAGAAAAATATGGAATTTCTCAAAAAAAGAAAGTACACAATCTGCTTTGTTGACGGTGCTCACGAAAATTTTGAAATACTTGACTCATACACCCCTTACAGATGGAAGGGCGGCAATGCGCATAAAATTGCCGACAACATTTATCACCTTATGCGTGGCGAGGTTTTCACGATTGAGGGCAAAACATTTTTTGCAATGGGCGGCGGCGAAAGCGATGATGCCGATATGCGTACAGAAGGCAAGACCTGGTGGGAAAGCGAGCTTCCAAATGCTGAGGAGCTGAAAAACGGCGTTACAAATCTTTTTGATAATGAAAAGACCATTAACTATATTCTCACATACGAGGCTCCGACAATTGCAAAAGATATTTTAAAGCAAAGAACAAATCAGAACATTATCATCACGCCGCTGAACACATACTTACAGGAGCTGATGAAAAATGTTGACTATATGCACTGGTATTTCGGTTCGCTGCACATTGACCTTAATATCAGCAAAAAAATGACAGCCGTGTTCAATCAAATCATTGAAGTCAAATAACAAAAAACAACCCCCGTTACAACTGTAACGGGGGTGAATTATTGATTGGATTAGCCCTTATTTTTGTTCTGGCTGTTCATAATACCCTGACGGATACGGCGAACATCTGTTAATGCCTTGTACAGAGAATCATCAATTGCAAGAAGTGTATCATCAGCATAATTATTAACAGCTGTGAGCATTTCTCTTGACTTATTCTGAGCAGTTGTAACCATTTCATTTGCCTGATTTGTAGCATTTGAAAGGATGTCACTTGCCTGATTCTGAGCATCAACAATATAAGCGTCGCCCTGCTCCTTTGCCTTAGCAATGAGTTCAGCAGCCTCAGCCTGTGCAATCTGTGTAATCTGGTCACGTGCTACAAGCTCTCTTGCTTCCTCCTGTGCCTTTGCAATAATATCAGCGGCCTGCTTGTTAGCCTCTTCAAGGATTGAATTTCTTGAATCAACAATAGCTTTAGCCTGCTTTGTTTCCTGTGGTGTATTAAGACGAATATCCTCAATGATAGTCTTAATCTTATCAACATCTACTGCGTACTTTTTACTGAGCGGTATAGAGGTAGCGTCGTCGAGAACGTCCTCTAAATCTTCTAACAAAATATCTGTATTAGTCATTTTTATTTTCTCCTTTACACCTTAAATTAATATCTTCTGCAATTTCCTTTGGAACATAAGGAGAAATGTCACCGTCAAGGCTGCAAACCTCCTTAACCATACTTGAAGAAAGATACATATTTTCCCCTTTAGCGGTAAGAAAAACAGTTTCAATCTTTGGGTATAGACTTTTATTAATAAGTGCCTGCTGAAATTCATAGTCGAAGTCAGATACGGCACGAAGTCCCTTAACAATAGCAGCGGCATGACTCTTTTTAGCATAATCCACCAAAAGGCCGCTATATGTATCAACCTCAATATTATCGGATTTGATACATTTTTTTATAAGCTCAATTCTTTCATCAACAGTGAATGCACAATGCTTTGCACTGTTGCTCATAACAAGAACAATTACCTTATCAAAAAGCTCTGACGCCCTTTCAATAATATCCAGATGACCGAGAGTTACAGGATCAAAGCTACCGGGACAAACAGCAATTCTCATACTATTTCTCCTCCCTTCTGTAAAGGGTAAGCTTTGTTTTGCCATAACGTCTTACTCTGTCTGCATACCAGCCGTCAATGGTTTCAGGCAAGTCCTCAGCAGCAGAGATTTCACAAACCACAATGCCGTCAGCAGACATAAGCTTTAAGAGCATCGGCAGGCATTTTTCAACCAAGCCCATTTTGTAAGGCGGGTCAACAAAAGCAATATCAAAATTATCCTTTCTCATTAAAAAGGATGCCGCATCGGCAAAAATAATATTTGATTTATCGCCAAAGCCACAATGAGAAACATTGTTCTGAACAACCTTGAGTGCATCACGATTATTTTCCAAAAAGGTGCAATGCCTTGCACCGCGTGACAATGCTTCAATACCAAGCTGACCTGAGCCAGCGAACAAATCAAGAACCTTTTTATCCTCAATTTCAAACTGAATCATTGAAAACAATGCTTCTTTAACAGATTCAGTTGTGGGTCTTGTTACCTCTTCACCATAAAGAGTTTCAAGCCTTCTGCCCCTTGCCGAGCCGGTAATAACACGCATCATTTACAATAACTTCCTTTAAAACTTACACAGTATATTATACAAACTACATTTTTAATAGTCAAGGGCTTTACATTATTTTTACATTTTATGATAAAAATCAAATACGTTTTGTGCATCCCTTTGGCTGATTCCCTGCACCTGCGACAGCTCATTCACATCTGCCGATTTAATTGCAGTGATCGTTTTGAAATGCTTTAGCAGAAGCCTTGCTTTTTTATCACCGATGCCGTCAATATTTATCAGTGAGGTTTTAAGCGTACTTTTTGTATGCTTTTTATGGTGATAGGTTATCGCAAAGCGGTGCACCTCTTCCTGTATATTAGAAACAAGAGTAAACACCTTTCTGTGCGAATTTATTTCAATTTCACCACCGCTCAGAGCAACAGCTCTTGTTCGGTGCTTATTATCCTTAACCATGCCGAAAATCGGCACATTAAGCCCCATAGATTTAATAACAGGCAACACTGCATTGACCTGCGGTTCACCACCATCAAGCAAAATCAAATCGGGTAATATCTTAAAGGTACTGCCCTCTTCATCATTATAATAATGATTGAAACGGCGTGTCAAAACCTCCTGCATTGAGCCGACATCGTTCTGTCCGTCAAAGCCTTTAATTGCAAAGCGTTTATATGCACTTTTCATCGGTCTGCCGTTATGGAACACAATCATTCCTGCAACATTGTCAGCACCGAAGGTATGTGAAATATCATATGACTCAATATACTCCGGCAGCTTTTCAAGACCTAAAAGCTCTTTAAGCTCCTCCAGTGCGGCAAGCTCTTTGCCCAGTCTGCCCTGCTGCTGAGCCAGATGCTCGTTCGCATTTTTAATACACATATTGATTATTGACAAATGCTCGCCCTTTTGAGGATGAATAAAATCAACCTTTTTACCACGCTTGCTTTCAAGAAATTCTTTAAGCAATGCTTCATCCTCAATTTCACCGTCAACTGCTATGCGTGAAGGTACTCTGTCCCGCATTGCATAATAGCGTTCAATCAGCTCAAACCTTGACTGTGCCATATCGTCAACTGCATCAATGAGCCAGAATTCGCTGTCAGTCAGTCTGCCATTCTGAAAACGGATAACCTCAAAGCAAGCTTTTTTGTTTGAATTCACAAGTGCAAATACATCCTCTTCAGGCACATTGATGGAAACAACCTTTTGCTTTTCATCAAGATTTTTTATTGCCCTTATTCTGTCACGGAGCTTTGCCGCCTGTTCAAACTGCAAATTCTCAGCAAGCTCATTCATCTGATTTTCCATATCTCTGACAGCCTTAACACTGCCGCCCTTAAGGAATGAAAGCGCATCCTTTATATTATTGCCATATTCTTCCTTAGTTATTCGTGCGGCGCAGGGGGCAGAGCAAATATTCATAAATCCGTTAAGACAAGGTCTGCTTTTTCCGTAGTCACGTGGGAACTGCTTGCTGCAGCGTGGAAGCTTGAAAATTTTCAGGGTTTCCTCTACTGCCTGCTTAACAGAAAAGGTGGATGTATAAGGACCAATATAAGTTGCATCGTCATCAAGCATCTGCTTGCACTCACGAATACGAGGAAATTCACCCTTAGTAATTTTTATATAATTATAGCCTTTGTCATCCTTTAAAAGAATATTATATTTGGGCTGGTGCTGCTTTATTAAAGAACATTCAAGCACCAATGCCTCGAACTCACTGTCACAAAGAATGTAGTCAAAATCATCAACATTCTCCACCATTCTGATAACCTTCAAGGAATGGTTTGAATGTGAGCCGAAATAGGATGACACACGGTTTTTAAGCTTTTTAGCCTTGCCGATATAGATTATTTTTTTGTCCTTATTTTTCATAATATATACACCGGGCTGAAGCGGCAGTGCCATTGCTTTTTTTCTAAGCTCTTTTTCAGTCACATAATCACTCCTTTCGATACAAGTATATCATAATAAATTATTTTTATCGTAGGGACCGATGCCCACATCGGTCCGTTTTTGGGTCCGATGTGGACATCGACCCCTACAATTGTTTTCAAAAAATAACATTATTAAAATTATAACACAAACAATCAAAAAAATAAAGCACAGTGTAATCACTGTGCTTAAAAGCTAATAT
>CAYNGP010000022.1:0-26756 GCA_964396885.1 uncultured Bacteroides sp.
AAACTTCTAATTTTGGTATTATTTTTATAGCACACAGTATTAAATATGGAAAGTGCGTGCTAAAAATTATTCCTCCGTTTATAGGAAGATATGAACAGGAACGTTCCTGCTATCGTTCATTGAATGCAAGTTTTATGTGTGAACTCCTTGATTTTGATGATAGTTGTTCGGCACTTCTTATGGAATGTTGTTATGAAATCGACAAATTTGATAAGGACACTGTTATTAGTTTTTTTGATAAAGTTCTGAATGGTGCCGTTAATAAATATTCGGATATTGATGCTTCTAATTTTCATAATTATTCCGATATTCTTCATAATAAGTTGAAAGAAAATAATTTTGATTATGAGAATGATAAAATTATGTTGTTATTAAATGAAGCTGTAAAGCTGTATGACGATACATTTAAAGCGCAGAATTGTGTATTGATTCATGGAGATTTACACAGCTATAATATTATGTCCAAAAACAATCAGCTTGTCGCAATAGATCCAATCGGATATATTGCTCCGATTGAAATCGATCTGGCTCGTTATATTGGTACTGAGTTAACTGATAGAGCAGGTGATATTACTGAGAATTATAATATGATGATTAAACAGTTTTCATCAATCGCTGATTGTGAAAGACTAAAGAAGGCATGTTTTATTGATATAGTTTTCAGGCTTCATAATAGTTTATTTGAGAATGAAAACTATGATTTAACTGATAAATGGTTAAATGTTTTAAAATATTTAGCATAATAATACCCCCACTGTATACTGAAAACATTAACAGTGGGGGTATTTAATATTATAGGTATTATTTTGATTTTCTCCAGGTATTGGGGCTGAAGAGTAATATGATAGGGAACAGTTCAAGCCTGCCTGCAAGCATATCAAAAATAAGCACAAGCTTTGACAATACATTAAAATCAGCGTAGTTGCCCGTTGGTCCTACCAAATCAAGACCGGGACCGATGTTGTTAAAGCAGGCGATAACTGCTGTAAAGCTTGTTGTGGGGCTGAAATTATCAAGTGATATTAAGAATACGGATATTACCATGGTGATGATGTAAATGTTAAGATATGAGTTAACGCCCTTCATTATTCTGTCATCAACAGTTTTTCCGTTAAATCTAACCTTAACAACCGAATGCGGTCTGAGCATCTGTCTTATATCACAAAGCATTTGCTTGATGAAAAGCTCTGCTCTGACAATCTTTAAGCCGCCGCCTGTTGAGCCTCCTGAACAGCCTATACACATAAGAATTACTAATAAAATTTTTGAGAATGTGGGCCACAGATTAAAGTCGGCAGTGCAGAAGCCTGTTGTGCTCATAACAGAATTTACTGCAAAAAATGAATTTCTTATTGCCACGGAAATATGATCATACATACTTGCAATATTGAGTGTAATGAGAACCACACTTGCCACATTGAGTATTATATATCCTCTTAGCTCTTCGTCCTTGAAAACATCTTTAAATCGTTTTGTTAAAAAGAAAAAGTAGAGGTTAAAGTTTATTCCGAAAAGGAACATAAATACAATCAGTACCCATTCGGTGAAGGGGCTGTTATATCCTAAAATAGAGTTGTTGAGAACGGAAAATCCACCGGTACCGGCAGTAGAGAACGCATTAACCACACAGTCAAAAAATCTGATGTTATCCCCTGAAATCATACTGCCGAAATAAAGCACAGCAATTTCAAGAATGGTCATTACAAAATAGATAATGTAAAGAATTCGGGCACTAACAGATATTTTTGATGTTACCTTATTTGCGGTCGGACCGGGCACTTCAGCACGCATAATATACATCTGATTTCCCTTTGCCTTTGGCAGAATCGCAATCATAAAGGAAAGAATGCCCATTCCGCCAATCCAGTGGGTGAAGCTGCGCCAGAAAAGTATTGACTTAGGCAGGGAGTGTATTTCTGTCAGAATTGATGCACCTGTGGTTGAAAAACCTGATGCTGTTTCAAATACAGCATCAATATAGCTTGGTATAGCTGAACTGATTACAAATGGCAGTGCACCTAAAAGTGACATCACAATCCATGCAAGACCGCAGATTGCAAAGCCCTCTTTTGCAAAAATATTAAAATTTTTCGGCTTTTTTAATGTTAATACCAATCCGAGAATTAAAATAATTGCAATGGGTATCAAAAAGCTTTGCATACTCGCTTCCGGAAAGCCGTTAAGTGAATAATATACCATCACCACTAAAGGCAACAGCATTAATAAGCCCAGGATTAATAATATTTTACCCAGGTAATAAGAAACTGCTCTGAAATTCATTTTGACTCCTACTGTAAAATATCGTTTAAATTATTAATAATCTGATCCTTGGACACAATAATAACCAAATCACCCTCGCGGATTTCATCATTACCACCGGGGAAAATGATTTTGTTATTTCTGTTAATAGCCGCAATTAAAACATTTTTTCTTGTTTTTAAAGCAGAAAGAGGTTTGCCGATGAATTTTATGCTTGAATCTGCAAAGAATTCGCTTGCTTCAATCTTACCGTCAACAAGCTTGTACAGTGTACGCATATGAGCAGAGCTTGCACTTTCACTGGCTCTGACATACTGTGTTATCATGGATACAGTGATGTCGCTGATGTTGATTATTGTATCCAGTCCTACATCATCAAGCAGCTTGTTCAGTCTTGAGTTGTTGACCTTAGTGATAGTCTTGGAAATTCCCGATCTTTGAGCGAAAAGCGAAACAAGAAAATTGGTTTCGTCAGTCTTTGTGAGGGTAACGACAGCATCCATATTTTCAAGACCCTCTTCAATAAGAAATTCATGATCATTGGCATCACCGTTAATAATTGTTGCTGACGGTACTAAATCAAACAGCTTTTCGCACTGCCTTCTGTCCTTTTCAATAATGATAACATTTTTCCCCAGAGCGATAAGCATATCACTAAGATAAATTGTTGCCCTTGAGCCGCCGATAATCATTATATTTTTTAATGTTTTATTTTTTGAATTAACCAGTGCTCGTCCTATGCTTGCCAGCTCTTTATGTGCACCGGTGATATGAATTTTATCGTTAACGTGAAGTACAAAGTTACCATTAGGAATATATACCTCGTCACCGCGTTCAACAGCACAGATAAGCATATTGTTTGTCAGTCGTGAGGAAATATTACCGATACTTGATCCGGCAATATTAGAGCCTTCTTTAATTTTGTATTCAGCCATATCAATAATTCCATTGGCGAAAGACTCAATATTTCTTGCATCAGGGAACTGCAGCATTCTGCTGATTTCAAGAGCAGCAGCAAAATCCGGGTTAATCATAATTGATATTCCCAGCTCATTTCTCATAAAATCAAACTGAGCATTATATTCAGGATTTCTTACTCGTGCAATGGTTTTTCTTGCACCAAGCTTTTTTGCCATAAGGCAAACAAGAATATTATTTTCATCGGATTCTGTAGTAGCAATTACAAGCTGCGTGGTGCTCACACCAGCTTCCTTCAAAACATTGATATGGGTGGCACTGCCGCAAATGCCCTGTATGTCAAGCTTGTCCACCAAGCTTTCAACAACAGTAGGTACTATATCGATTATTGTAACATTGTGCTCCTCATTGCTTAAGCTTTTAGCAAGCTTTATGCCAAGATTACCTGCTCCTATGATTGTAATGTTCATACTTCCTCCAATTATTTCTTGCTCCGGCAAAATAATTCATACACTCGTTATACCACAAATTATTTTTATAATCAATACCTATTTATAGTCATTATTCTATTTACTTATTATTATTTTTATGATAAAGTATTATTTATAAAGGAGAGGGTTTTATGAATATTTGGCACGATATATCACCCAAAAGAATTAAGAATAACAGATTTTATGCTGTTATTGAAATCTCAAAGGGCGGAAAAAATAAATATGAGCTTGATAAAGATACCGGTATGCTTAAGCTTGACAGGGTTCTTTTTACCTCAACGCATTATCCTGCGAATTATGGATTTATTCCAAGAACATATGCCAGCGACAATGATCCTCTTGATGTGCTCGTGCTTTGCAGTGAGCAAATCCAGCCAATGACAATTGTTGAGTGTGTTCCAATCGGTGTTCTCATTATGGAGGACAGCGGTGCTAAGGATGAAAAGATTATTGCAGTGCCCGTTAATGATCCTAACTATAATGGCTACAGTGATATTGACCAGCTTCCGCGTCATAGATTTGATGAAATTAAGCACTTTTTTGAAGTTTATAAAACGCTTGAGCATAACAAAAATACCTCAGTAACAGAGGTTAAACCAAGAGCGGTTGCCGAACAGATTATTCAGAGCTGTATCGACAATTATATTGAAAATTACCAGTTGTAAACTTTTGCATCAGGTTATTAATAATGAATTAAGAAGGGGATTATTATGAAAAAGGATTGGTATAAGGAGCTTGTTGTCTATCAGATTTGGCCGCGTTCATTCTGTGACGGTAATGGTGACGGAATCGGTGATTTAGAGGGTGTTCTCAGTAAGCTTGACTACATTAAAGATCTTGGCTGTAACTGCATTTGGTTTTCACCGTTATATCCATCGCCTAATGCTGATTTTGGTTATGATATAGCTGATTATAAGGATATACATAAAGATTATGGTGACCTTGAACTGTTTAAACGAGTTCTTGACGAGGCTCATAAAAGAGATATTAAGGTTATTATGGATTTGGTTGTTAACCATACTTCTGACGAACATAAATGGTTTGAAGAATCCAAGGATGTTCATTCACCATACCACGATTACTATATCTGGCGTAAGGGTAAGGCAGGTGGAAAAAGACCGCCTAATAACTGGCTGTCCTGTTTTGAGGGTGGTGCCTGGGAGCAGGATGAAAATTCCAAAGAATATTATCTTCACGTTTTTGCCAAAAAGCAGCCGGACTTAAATCACGATAATCCAAAGGTTCGTGAGGAAGTTAAGGATATTATGAGATTCTGGCTTGATATGGGAGTTGATGGTTTCAGAGAGGATGTTATCACCTTTATATCTAAAAAGGAAGGTCTTCCAAACGGCTTCCCAATTCCTGCAGCCTGTGGTATTGAAAATTATATGGATGGTCCGAATATCCATAAATACCTTAAGGAATACAGAGAGGTTACGGATCAGTATGACTGCTTCACTGTTGGCGAAGCACCTATGATGACCCCTAAAAATGCACTTAAATATATTGACGAATCTAACAAAGAGCTTGATTTGATGTTCCATTTTCAGCACATTGAAGCTGACTGCTTTATGGTGGATTACATACAGACAAAGTTTGATTTAAGAAAAATGAAAAGAGCCTTTTCTTCCTGGCAGGAAAAGCTCAGAGGAAGAGCGTGGAATACGCTATATATTGAAAATCACGATCATCCCCGTATTATTTCACGCTACGGCAATGAAAGATACAGAGTTCAGTCAGGTAAAATGCTTGCGAATATGTATATGCTGCAGCAGGGCACACCGTTTATTTATCAGGGGCAGGAGCTTGGTATGCTTAATATTAAGCACGAAAACCTTGATGACTATGTGGATGTGTTTATGAAAAATAACTATAACGTTGCCGTTAACAAGGTGCATCTTAATAGGGATAAGGCTTGGGATTGGGCAGTTAAATCAACCCGTGATAATTCACGTACGCCTGTTCAGTGGGATGACAGTGAAAATGCAGGCTTTACCACAGGTACACCTTGGTTCCCTGTTAATTCGAATTATAAGCAGATTAACGCTAAAAAAGAGATGGAGGACCCTGATTCAATCCTCAATCACTATAAAGCCTTGATTAAGTTTAAGAGAGAGAATGAGGTTGCTATATTTGGTGACTATAAGGAGCATTATAAGAATTCCGACAAGCTCTATGTCTATGAGCGTAATTATCTTGGAAAAAGACTCCTTGTTATCAATTCCTTCAGCGAAGAAAGTGTTCCGTTTGAAGCACCTAATGGCTTTAATCTTGAAGAGGGCAAGCCGATTCTTTGCAACTATGCTAATCCTACCGTTCAGGGCAACGGCTTTAAATTAAGACCTTATGAAACAAGGGTTTATGTTTTTGAATAAAAATCAATTAAAATATCAAGTAAATAGTTATAGGCAATGAGTAGAAATCCGAACCGTGGTTTAAATTGAGTGATTTGGGCTGGTTCGGATTACTATTCATCGTCTAAGGCAGAGGAGATAAAATGGCTATTGTTGATGTATTAAAATATAACGGACAACCAAATGTTTTTGCTTGGAAATATCCGAACGAAGAGCTTGGAACCTGGACTCAGCTGATTGTTAATGAGTCACAGGAGGCTGTGCTTTACAAAGGCGGTCAGGTTTTTGATGTGTTTGGGGCAGGTACTTATACACTTGAAACACAGAATATTCCGCTTTTAAATAAAATTGTTAACATTCCTTTTGGCGGCAAATCACCTTTTTCTGCCGAGGTATGGTATGTTAATAAAGCACACAGCTTAAACATAAAGTGGGGAACACCTTCACCGATTCAGATACAGGATGCAAAGTATGGTATCTTTGTACCCGTCAGAGCGAACGGCTCTTTCGGTATTCAGATAGGTGATGCAAGAAAGTTTTTAATAAAACTTGTGGGTACTCTCGGTTATTTTGATGAGGAGTCAATAACCAAGTATTTTAGAGGAATTTATGTTACAACTGTCAAGGATGCTATATCAAGCTATCTGATTAAAAAGCAGATTTGTGTGCTTGAAATCAATGCATATCTTGATGAGCTGTCAGCTTTCCTTAAGGAGCAGCTTGCACCGATTATGGATGAATACGGTATCAGTCTACTCACTTTTAATGTTAATGATATCAGTGTGCCGGAGAATGACCCTGCCATTGTTAAGCTGAGAAATGCACTGTCCAAAAAAGCAGAGATGGATATTATGGGCTATAATTATCAGCAGGAGCGTTCCTTTGATACACTTGAAAGTGCTGCAGCAAATGAGGGCAGCGGTGCATCTGCCTTTATGGGTGCAGGTATCGGGCTTGGTGCCGGTGTTGGTTTAGGCTCAGCTGTCGGCAGCGAGTTTAAGGAAATCAGCAATAATATTAGTACCGAAGTTAATAAGTCAGGCGAAAATGAAGAGCAAACAGTAATTTGTCCTGAATGCTCAGCTATAGTGAAAAAGGGTCAGAAATTCTGTCATAACTGTGGAACAGGATTGTCAGCAGGCTTTTGCAGAGAATGCGGTATTCCGCTTGCTCTGGGTCAAAAATTCTGCCATAACTGCGGATTAAAGGTAGAGTAGGAGTAGAATATATGAAAAAAAGCGGAGTAGTTAAGGGAAAAATAGCATTTGTTTTTATTTTAATAGTCGGCATTTTTTTGACAGCACTTTTTGGATTATGCTTAATCATGTGTATCGGTGATGCAGAAATGGCTTCAGGCGGATTTTTGGAAGTATCGCTTGTTTTTATGATGATTGGTATTGCATTAATTGTTGTTGCTGCATTAAAGAAAAAATTTATTAATACCTATAAACGTTATATGAAAGTTCTTGACAGTAATCCCGATGCAAGTATCAAGGATATTGCAGTTTTAACAAATTCAACAGAGGAAACTGTAAGAAAAAATATTGAAAAAATGATAGCCAAGAACTATGTTACGCAGGATACTTTTACAATAAAAGAAAAAGAGGAAAAGAAATTTGTGACTGTTCAGTGTCAGGGCTGCGGTGCTAAAAATGTAGTTGAGGAAGGCAAGCATCAGGAATGTGAATATTGCGGGTCGGTGCTTTATGGAGAATAATATTTTAATCAAAAGCTTTAATACACTGCCTGAGGATGCAAAATATATCCGTACCACTGTATTTGTTAATGAGCAGGGCTTTTGTGAGGAGTTTGACAGTCTTGATGATATTTCAACTCATTTAGTGTTGTATTTTGATAATAAGCCTGCGGCAGTGTGCAGATTTTATTTTGACAATGAAAATGAGCAGTATTATTTAGGCAGGCTTGCAACAATTAAAGAATATCGTGGCAAGGGCTTCGGTGCAATGCTTGTGACAGAGGCAGAAAGATTGATTAAAGAAAATGGCGGCGAAAGCATAGCACTTCACTCTCAGTGCAGAGCAATGCCATTTTATGAAAAATTAGGCTATGCACCATTTGGTGAAAGTGATTTTGATGAGGATTGCCCACACCAGTGGATGAAAAAGGAATTGCAGTAATGAACTGCAATTCCTTTTTTTGTATAGTTTAGCATTATTTATAAAAAATATTACAAGTTGTCTTGTGTTTTTGTGTATAATTTGTTATTATATCTTAAGATACTATAAAGGATAGGAGAGGATGTAATGGGCGGCTCAATTCGCACATATACAAAAAAGGAGCTTAGAGGTTACCTGGTTGGTATGTTTGGTCAGAATCTGATTTACAACATTGTTGCCACAGGTTTATACTTCTATTTCCAAAATGTTATCTGTCTTCCTGCTATGGCTCTTGGCTGGATTTTTGCACTTGCCAGAGTATGGGATGCAGTTAATGACCCGATGATGGGTACAATCGTTGACAAAACAAGAACTAAGTGGGGCAAATGCAGACCTTATCTTATTATTTTCCCTGCAATAATTGGTGTTGTTACCATTTTAACATTCATCAACGGCAACTACGCAACAGCATCTTCCAATGCTCAAAAAATTATGATTGTTGCATGGGCTGCTATTTCTTACATTGCTTGGGGTATGGTGTTCACAGTTTGTGATATTCCGCTTTGGGGTATTACTTCACTGATGACTGAGGATGAGAGCGACCGCTCAAAAATCTTAGGTCTTGCCCGTATTGCTGCAGGTATCGGCGGTATAGGTGTTCTTGTTGTTCAGATAGCACAGGTTGTCAGCAGTATCTTTGTTAATAAGGGCTATGATACGGCTAAGGCATCACAGTACGGATTTATTGCAACGGCAATTGTAACTACAGTTATTGCATCAATTCTGTTTGAATTTGCCGGTATTTCTACCCGTGAGAGAGTTGAGCAGAGCGAAAAGAAATATGGCTTTGTTGAGAACTTTAAAATTATGTTCGGCAATAAGCCTTTCAGACAAATTCTTATTTCCGGTATTCTTCGTTCACCAATTCAGCTGTTAATGCTTATTGCAATGACTCTTATTACCTATTATTATGCAAACGGTGATTTTATGAATGTATTAATCACGGATGAAACAGGTAATATGGCAGGTCTTGACTGGACTATTGTTACAAGATTGCTTATTATTGCAGTCAGCGTATTTGCAGGTCAGTTTATCGCAATGGGTCTTACACCCTCACTTTCAAAGAAATTTGAGAAAAAGACACTCTATAATTTCTACTCCATTGCAGGTGCAGTACCATTTGCTATGCTGTTTGTTTTCTACAAATTAGCCGGCGGAGATTTAAAAACCAGTCTTGTTTGGGTAATTCTTTCAGGACTTTGCTTCCTCCTTGCAGGTGCTGCAATGGGCGGTATCAATGTTCTTCAGTCCGTAATGATTGCAGATTGTGTTGACTATGAGGAATATACAAATGGTGTTCGTACCGATGGTGTGTTCTTCTCAGGTCAGTCATTTATCACAAAGCTTTCAGGCGGTATCGCATCAATTATTTCTGCTGCAGTTTACCACTTGGTTGGTTATAGTGATGTTAACATTTCAAAGATGAACGAAGCACTGGCACAGGGTGCTGATTTTATAACCTATGATGGTGGCTCAGGTGCAGGTAAATATGCTGCAACTATGTTCTTCCTTATTTCAATTCCACCTGCAATCGGTATGGTGCTTTCAGCTCTTCCTACACTCAAGTATGCGCTTACTGATAAGGAGCACACAAGAATTCTTGGCGAATTGGTTAAGAAGAGATCTGAATCTAAAGACGGAGAGTAATTTAATACAGCAAAAATGATACCCACAATGACATTTCAACGTGTCATTGTGGGCTTTTCTTTTCTCTTGTTTATTTATATACTGTCCTTAATGGTCTGTTTTGTTGTCATAATCCATAGCCGTCAAAATCTCATATATTTTATCTTGCGTGCCTTCTTTGGATGTTGCATATACAAGGGTGTCCGATACTCTCACCACTGTATAGTAATAATCATTTTCGTCATAAGTGCCATAATCACAGTAGTTATTGTAGTAGTTTTCATATTCTGCTCGGGTAGGGTCCTTGCTTTCCCAAATTTGATTTCGCAAAGATGCATAAAGATTTTTTGCACTGTTTACCGTGTTCATCTGGAAAAAGTAAAATTCAATATATGGGTATGGGCTTTTTATTGTTACATTATTTGTTATATTGGGGTTTTCTTTTTTGAATTCCTCAGTAAAGTCATATGTAGTATAATTCAGACTTTGCAGAAGCTCATCAACCTGCTGAGCTGTATAGGGAGTCTTTTCGCCTGAATTTAAAAACATTGTGCCCCAAATCAGTGCAAGGGAACCAATTACAACAATAGGCAGAATAATAACCCCCTTATTGCTATATATAAATAGTCTTTCAAACAGGCTTGCTCTTTTCGGTATTTCAGTACGCTTGTATTTTTGCTTATCCTGAGCCTCTAAGTGCTTTTCGTAGTCGGTTACATCATTTCCTTTTATTCTCTCTGCTAAATAATCAGCATAATCATATTGACTTGGCGAAATAAGTAATTTTTCTTTTCTTCCGTCCTTTGTTACATAATTAAAATAATATGTGCTGATTCCGTTTGATTGATGTTTGTTATTTATCCAAGCATCATCTATTTCACAATCCTCAAAATCAAATTTTTTTGATATGGATTTGATGTGCGTAAACCCATTATCATAAATAAGAATTTTATTGAACAGTGTTCTATATATACTTATCAGGGTTAGGCCAAATCCAAGTATGGTTAATATTCCGGTAAACATAAATGCTGTACTGTCTTTTGAAAATAAAAGGGCGGTCACAGCACCAAAAACCAATGTGAATAATATGATTGCTATATTATCTTTCCAAGTAAATGAAATTGTGTATTTAATATTTTTATCAGTCATTTTAAAACTCCGATTTATTCATTTATTCTTTTTACAATTTCAGCAGCATCGGCATAAATCTTTTCTATATCACAGTCAATGAATTCGCCGTTTTCATAAAGAAGTTTTCCGTTAATCATGGTCAGCTTAACATTTTCCTTTGAACCGCTGTAGACCAGATTCTTTGTAATATTAAGTATCGGCTGCATATTCGGTCTTTTTAAATCAATAACAATCAAATCAGCCTTTTTTCCAATCTCAATGCAGTCGCAGTCATTCAGTCCCATACATCTTGCTGAGCCGACTGTTGCCATTTCAAGCACCTTGTTGGCATCCATTGCAGCCGCATTTTTGTTTTTTATTTTCTGCAGAACGCAGGTTAAATACATTTCTCTGAACATATCAAGGGCATTGTTTGAGCTTGGTCCGTCTGTACCGATAGCAAGGTTTATGCCTTTGTCAGACATACGTTCTACAGGTGCGACCCCTGATGCAAGCTTGCTGTTTGAGCCTGTATTGATAACAGCCCACACACCACGCTTTTTATAAATATTCAAATCATTGTCATCAACCCATACACTGTGGAAAGCACCGCCGCCGAAATCGAATAAGCCCAGCTTGTCAAAAAGCTCTGTGGGTGATTTACTGTAGGTGTTGATGCAGGCTTGCGTTTCCTCCATAGTTTCGCTGGAATGCATAAACACAGGTGCTTTATATTTTTTAGCCAGCTTTGCAATTTTTTTCATTAACGCTTTGTCGGTTGTGTATTCAGCGTGAAAGCCCAGCTGATAGGATATAAGCTCGTGGTAATTGTTATATTTGTTATAGTATTCTTCTAAAAGCTCTGCACTTTCCTTAAAATTGTTCACTGCTCCGCATAACACGGTTCTCATTCCCATTTCAATGCTTGCCTTGGCAATTGCTTCCGGGAAATAGTACATATCAAAGCATGCAGATATACCGCTGCTAAGGTATTCCAGAAAAGCAATCTTTGACAGCTTGTAAATGTCATCGGCTGTCAGCTTGTCCTCAAGAGGGAAGATTTTATCATAGAGCCACTCGTGAAGCGGCATATCATCACTGTGGCTTCTTGCAAAGGTCATTGCAGAGTGGGTGTGTGCGTTTTTGAAGCTTGGCATCAGCAGATTGCCCTGCAAATCAATTTCACGTTCAAATTGGGCAGTGTTATCCCTTTTCTCATTACCGATATATACTATTTTATTACCATCAATCCAAACCTCTTCATTTGTGATATCAAAGCTGCCGTTCAGTTTCAATACACGTCCGTTAAAAAATCTAATCATCCAAGTAACTCCTTTAAGCTTTTATCGTATGGTGCTCTTGCGATTCCCTTGTCTGTGATTATTGCAGTAATCAGTGTGTTATCCGTTACATCAAATGCAGGGTTGTAGCATTTTGTTTCCTTTAATGCAGTAGGGGCGCTGAAATATTTTTCCTTGATTTCATCCGCATCTCTTACCTCAATTTTTATGTCATCACCTGTTTTGCAGTTAAAATCAACAGTTGAATACGGACCGAGAACATAGAAGGGGATACCATAATGCTTTGCAAGTATTGCAACACCGCTTGTGCCGATTTTGTTGGCAACATCACCATTTGCTGCAACTCTGTCACAGCCTACTAAAACAGCGTTGATTTTGCCCTCTTTCATTACAAGACTTGCCATATTATCGCAAATCAATGTAACATCAATTCCTGCCTTTTCAAGCTCATAGCTTGTGAGCCTTGCCCCCTGTAAAAGAGGTCTTGTTTCATCACTGTATACTTTAAAATTATATCCTTTTTCTTTACCAAAAATAAGAGGACCTAAGCCTGTACCATATTTGCTTGTGGCAAGCTCTCCTGCATTGCAGTGGGTGAGGATTCCGTCGCCGTCATTCAATAGCGATAAGCCGTGTTCGCTTATACTTTTGCACATTTCAATGTCCTCATTATGTATTGCAATTGCTTCATCAATCAGGCTTTTGCCGTCTTCAAAAGCTTTAACAAGTCTTTTAGTTGCCCAGCTGAGGTTAACTGCTGTCGGGCGAGAGGAGTCAAGATATTTCTTAAGCTCATAAATATTATGATTGACTGAAAAAAGTGCCATTGCATAGCCGGCAAAGATTCCGATTGCTGGTGCACCACGCACCATTAAGCTTTTGATTGCGTAACATGCGTCTTCTTTGCTTTTTATCTGTACCCATTTTTCTTCGTTGGGGAGAAGTGTCTGATCAAGTATATATAGCTCGTTGTTCTTAAATTCAAGATTATTCATCAAATTTACCTATAGATTTCTTAATAATATTTTTAAATATCGGTGCGATTCTGTCAGCGGTTTCGTTAACCTCTTCACTTGTAATAGGGGTTTCACTTATTCCGCAGGCAAGGTTTGTAATAACGCTGATTGCACAAACCTCCATACCGCAGTGTTTTGCCGCCTGTGCCTCGATTGCAGTGCTCATTCCCACAGCATCTGCACCAAGTGTTTTTGCCATTCTGATTTCAGCAGGTGTTTCAAAATTCGGTCCTCTGAACTGAAGATAAACACCCTCTTGAATACTGATGCCTTCTTGGTCAGCAGTTTGTTTAATGATTTGACTGAGCTTTTTAGAATAAACCTCGCTCATATCCGGGAAACGAAGTCCAAGGCTGTCATCATTTTTACCGATAAGCGGTGATGGTACAAAGCTTGAAATATGGTCATTAATAATCATTAAATCTCCAACATGAAAGCTTTTGTTAACGCCGCCTGCGGCGTTTGTCAGAAACAGTGTTTTTGCACCTAAAAGCTTTAAAAGACGGATGGGTTTAACAACCTCAGCAGGGGAATAACCCTCGTAAAGATGAACACGCCCTTGCATAATTGCAACTTTTTTGCCCTCAAGATAGCCGAAAACATAGCGTCCCTTGTGACTTGGTGCAGTTGAAACAGGAAAGTCAGGTATTTCATTATAATTGATTATTGCTTTTATATCAATTTCATCAGCCAAATCACCCAGTCCGCTGCCTAGAATAAGGGCAATATCCGGTGTGAAATCAGTTCTGCTTCTTATAAATTCAAGTTGTTTTTCAAGCATTTTAGCTCACCTCAAGCATATTATAATAGTTTTTAATATATAAATCAATAAATAGTATTGCAAAGTAAAGCAATTTTTGTTATTATTAATTAGTGATAAAATCTTTTTGGAGGAAAGCTATGAAAAAGATTGTTTCAATAATTATGTGTTTTGTTTTAGCTTGTTCAATTTTTGTTGGCTGTGCTAAACAGGAAACGTATCAGAGTGATATTGTTTTAATCACTAACGGTGGTACTATTAAGGATGACGGCTATAATCAGAGTGCATGGGAAGGTATTTCATCCTATGCTGATGACAATGGTATGACCTGCCGTTACTATCAGCCTGCTCTTGCTGACGGCAAGCTTACTACCGAGAATATTAATAAATATGTTGACCTGGCAGTTAAGAACGGTGCTAAGTTTATCGTTTTACCGGGTGAGGAATTTGCTGTTATTACATATGAAATTGCCAGCACATATCCTGATGTCAACTTTATTTTAGTTGACTCCATTCCACATTCTGCAGATACAAATACAAATAGCTTTATGAAGAATGTTATGAGCATTAGCTTTGATTCATCACAGAGCGGTTTCCTTGCAGGTTATCTTGCTGTTATTAATGGCAATACTGAGCTTGGTTTCCTTGGTGAATATAAGAGCAAAACATCTGCAAGCTATGGTGCAGGCTTTGTTCAGGGTGCTGCTTATGCTGCTGATTCTTTGGGTATTCCTGTTACAGTTGACTGGGCAGATTATGACACACCGCTTCTTGACTATGATTATGATTTTACCATCAAGGCTTGTTATCAGAAAATTGATGAGGTTGAAGAGAAAACATTTGTTGTTAATGTTGTTGATGGTATCGGTTCCGGTACCTACACAGAGGGTAGCAACGTAACCATTACTGCAAATACTGCACCTGAGGGTAAGACTTTTGACCACTGGGAGGTTAAGAGTGATACAGATGGCGTGAAGGATAAGAAGGTTAACATTTCTTCTAAAACAAAGTCATCCATGAACCTTCTTGTTGAAAAGTGTGACTGCACAATCACTGCTGTTTATAAGGATTTTGAAAATGATTATAAAACAGTAACTGTTATGGATACTGAAAATAAGAATGTCAGTGCAGAATACACAGTTGAGGTTGACAGCGGTATTTCAGTAAAAGCACCTGTTGCACCTGAAAACCTTGTGTTTGATCGTTGGGAAACAACTGCTGATTTAGGTGATACAGACCTTACCTCAAAAGAAATCTGGGTTGATGTTAAAGACAGTGATATAGTTCTTACTCCTACATATAAAGCACCTGATTCACCAAGCTTCAATGTAACAGTTGTTACAGGTGAGGGCGGTAATGGTGATTCTAAGGGCTCAGGCTCATACGTTACAGGTGATGTCGTTGAAATTGCTGCAGCTATTCCACAGGAAGGCTATATGTTCTCACATTGGGAGAATGTTGATTCATATGGCGAGGGAACAGGAATTGCAATGGCAAACGAATTCTATTGGAACACCACATTTGAAATGGTTGACCGTTATGCAGCTGTTTGTGAAACAATGTACAACAAGGGCATTAACACAATCTTTGATGGCGGCAGCTCAATCAATTCTGCATACAATGCTAAGTGGAATTTTGATTTTGATGAGAATGTAATCAGTGCAGGTGCTAAGAATAAGGATTCTTATTCAACTGTTGTTAAGAACTACGGCGAAGCTGTTAAGGATGCACTTGCTGATTTCAGCGGCGGTACAGTAGTTGCTGCAAACTGTGCAACTGACGGACTTTATGCAACCTATGTTTCACCTGAAGAAAATGACGATATTCAGGCAAAATATGACGCAGTCTATAAAGCTCTTGCAGACGGACAGATTCAGCTTATCCCTGTTCAGAATGGTGCTGGCTATGATTTCTGCGAATTGTTCAATAAGGAAAAACCATCAAAGTGCTTAACACTTAATGGCTGGTTCATCGAAGCGCAGAGAGCACAATAAACTAACATAAATAAATTTAAAGAGGCAAGGAATTATCCTTGCCTCTTTTCTCGTATAGTAGGATGCCATATTAAGAACATACTCGTAGGGTCTGATGCCTACATAGTCCACTTTCGGTGCGTTGTGGACATCGCACCCTACAAGTATTAAGTCATTTTGGCGTGGTTATGACTGCTTTATGGATAGTTTGAAGGGACGGGTTGAACCCGTCCCTTTTGTTTATTAATATTCAATTTCGCCTGTATATACCAAGTGGCAGTCACCTGTTAATGTAACCTTTTCGTCAGTGTAATTAACGATTAAATCACCGCCTCTTACCTTCACGGTTATATTTTCACCTTTTTTACAGTATCCGTTCTCAACGGCACAGATAACGGCTGCACAAGCACCTGTACCACAGGCCAGCGTTTCACCATTACCTCGTTCCCATACTCTCATCTTAAGTGTGTTTGAGTTAACAACTCTGACAAATTCAGTGTTAATTCTTTCCGGGAAAATAGGTGCAGTTTCAAACTGAGGACCTATTTTAGCTACGTCAACCTTGTCAACATTATCAACGAATACAACACAATGTGCATTACCCACTGAACAGCAGTTAATGCTTGCTTCTTCACCATTAATTGTTACGGTTCGATTGATAACACTTTCGCCGTCAAGGAGTACAGGGATGTGATTTGGTTTAAGCTCAGCCTTGCCAATATCAACTGTTACTGATGATACCTTGCCGTTTCTTGTGTAAAGAGAAAGGTGTCTGATACCGGATGCAGTTTCAATATCAATTTCTGTTTTATCAACAATTTTATTATCATAAAGATATTTGCCCACACATCTGATGGAGTTACCAGCCATTTTACCCTCAGAGCCGTCAATGTTGAATATACGCATTTTAGCATCTGCAACAGTACTTTCCTCAATCAGTACAATTCCGTCACCGCCGATACCCTTGTGTCTGTCACTGAATTCAATGGCAAAGCTTTCGGGGCAGGTGATTATTCCGCATTGATTGTTAAAGAAAATATAATCATCACAGCAGCCCTGCATCTTCGAGAATTTAAGAATGCCTTTGCTTTCTCTCATATCGTTAATATCAACAAGCTCTGTGTTTGTCTGCTTGTAGCGTGATGCAATAATGTCGGCAACGGCATTTGCTGTGTCAAGTGATGTGATGGTTGCAATACCAAGCTGATTAGCCCTGTTGTGGAGCTTAATGTAGTCTGCAATTGACTTTTTATCGCTCTTGCCTGTGTAAACAATGTAATCAAGCTGACCGCTTTCAACCAAATCCATAATTGAATTATCGTCACGCAGCTTGTTAACCACAGATACCTCAATACCAAGGCTCTCGATTGCCTTTGCAGTCTGCGGTGTTGCCCATATCTTTGCACCCAAATCATCAAGCTTTTTAGCCAGATTAACAATCTCAAATCTGTCCTGTTTGGTAACGGTAATAAGCACGCCATGATTATCCTTGCTGTGGAAATCTGTCTTAAAGCCTGCTGAAACAAGACCCTTAAATAAAGCCTCAACAAGATTTTTACCAACGCCAAGTACCTCGCCTGTGGACTTCATTTCAGGTCCAAGCTTGGAGTTAACATCGTTAAGCTTTTCAAAGCTGAATACAGGCACTTTAACAGCGTAATATGGTGGTGTGCGGTAAAGACCTGTGCCAAATCCAAGCTCTTTCAGTGATGAGCCAACCATAATCTTAGTAGCAAGCTCAACCATAGGCACGCCTGTAACCTTGCTGATATAAGGGATTGTTCTCGAAGCTCTTGGGTTAACCTCAATAACATATAATTCATTCTGATAAATTAAGTACTGAATGTTAATGAGTCCCTTTGTACCAAGTGAGAGTGCCAGCTTTTCAGACACATCACAGATTTTTTCAAGCATCATATCATTGATGTTATATGGCGGATAAACAGCAATTGAGTCACCGGAGTGAACACCTGCACGCTCAATATGCTCCATAATACCCGGGATTAAAACATCTGTACCGTCACTGATACAGTCAACCTCTAATTCAGTGCCCATCATATATTTGTCAACAAGCACAGGATTTTCAATGCCCTGCGAAAGTATGATTTCCATATACTGCTCAACATCATCATCTGTGTAAGCAATGGTCATATTCTGACCACCAATAACATATGACGGACGAAGAAGAACAGGGTAGCCCAGTCTGTTGGCAGACTCAAGAGCCTGCGGCAGCGTCATAACACTTTCTCCCTTTGGACGGAAAATACCAAATTTTTCAAGGAGTGCGTCAAACTTCTCTCTGTCCTCAGCCATATCAATTGATTTAGCACTTGTGCCGAAAATTGTTATGCCGTTGTCATCAAGGAATTTAGTCAGCTTGATTGCTGTCTGTCCGCCAAAGGCTACAACAACACCGATAGGATTTTCAGCCTTGATGATGTTCATTACATCCTCTTCGGTCAGCGGCTCAAAATAAAGTCTGTCACCTGTGTCAAAGTCTGTTGATACAGTTTCAGGATTGTTGTTAACGAGTATTACTTCGTAGCCAAGCTCTTTTAATGTCCACACGCAGTGAACTGAAGAATAGTCAAATTCTATACCCTGACCTATGCGGATAGGTCCTGAGCCTAAAACGATAATCTTTTCTTTGCCGCTGCTTGTCAATGCTCTTGACTCGCAGTGATTGTCATAGGTTGAATAGAAATAAGGTGTTTCTGCCTCAAACTCAGCGCCACAGGTATCAACCATTTTATATACACAGTTTCTGTGGTAGGTGAGTGAGCCACGGCTGATTCGCTCTAAAGCCTTGTCGGTATATCCAAGCTTTTTGCCCTTGAGATACATTTCCTCGCTTAAAGGCATACCCTCGATTTCTTTTTCAAAATCAGCTAAGTTTTTAAGCTTTGATAAAAACCACTCGTCAATCATTGTGATTTGGTGAATTTCATCAATGCTGATACCCTCCTTGAGTGCCTTGAACACGGTGAACATTCTCACATCATCTTGATCGTGCAGCTTTGCTCTCACGTCCACACCGTCAAGTGCCTTGTTGTTGAGCGTATCAAGACCGATTTCAGCACCGCGTACTGCCTTCATAACAGCCATTTCAAAATTCGGTGCAATGCTCATTACCTCGCCTGTTGCTTTCATCTGAGTACCAAGCTTGCGTGATGCATTAACGAATTTGTCAAAGGGCCATTTTGGAAGCTTAACTACAACGTAGTCAAGTGTCGGTTCAAAGCATGCACAGGTTTTGCCTGTAATATCATTTTTGATTTCATCAAGAGTGTAGCCAAGTGCAATTTTGGTGGTTACCTTTGCAATAGGGTAACCTGTTGCCTTTGAAGCAAGAGCTGATGAACGGGAAACTCTCGGATTAACCTCAATAACTGAATATTCAAAGCTTTCAGGATTCAGTGCAAACTGACAGTTGCAGCCACCCTCAATACCAAGCTCTGTGATAATGTCAAGTGAAGCAGAACGGAGCATCTGATATTCCTTATCAGCAAGAGTAACCGCAGGCGCAATAACGATGCTGTCACCTGTGTGAACACCAACAGGGTCAAAGTTCTCCATTGAACATACGGCAATCACATTGCCAACGCTGTCACGCATTACCTCAAACTCAATTTCCTTCCAGCCTGCAATATAGCGTTCAACAAGCACCTGAGTAATAGGGGAGAGCATTAAGCCGTTTTTGGCAATAACCTCTAATTCCTTTTCATTATTTGCTACACCGCCGCCTGCACCGCCAAGAGTGAAAGCAGGGCGAATGATAACAGGATAGCCGATTTCGTTGGCAATTTCCTTTGCTCTTTCAAGTGTTGTCGCAATGTCGCTGGGTACAACAGGCTGGTTAATTTTAACCATTGTGTCCCTGAACATCTGTCTGTCCTCAGCCTTGTCAATAGCCTCAGCATTTGTTCCAAGGAGCTTGATGCCCATTTCATCCAGATAGCCGTCCTTGGCAAGCTGCATACCGATTGTTAAGCCGGTCTGTCCGCCGAGTCCGCAGAGAATGGAGTCAGGGCGCTCTTTTTCAATAATTCTTTTAACAGTTTCTTCAGTTAACGGTTCTAAATATATATGATCGGCAAGTGCCTTATCGGTCATAATTGTAGCAGGGTTTGAATTAACGAGTACGACCTCGCAGCCCTCGTCTTTAAGAACACGGCAAGCCTGTGCACCTGCATAGTCAAATTCAGCAGCCTGTCCGATTACAATAGGACCTGAGCCGATAACAAGAACCTTTTTTATGTCTTTATTAAGAGGCATTATGATTATCCTCCATCATAGTAATAAATTTGTCAAATATAAACCTTGTATCCAGCGGACCTGAGCAAGCCTCAGGATGAAACTGAACAGAGAATGCCAGCTTGTCCTTGTAGTCAATTCCCTCACAGGTTTCATCATTTGCATTAATAAAGCTGACTGCACCGCCTGCAGCCTCAACCGTTTCGTTAACAACTGCATAGCCGTGGTTTTGTGAGGATATAAATGTTCTGCCTGTTTCAAGGTTCTTAACAGGCTGGTTAACACCTCTGTGACCATATTTAAGCTTGGTTGTTTCTGCACCCTGTGACAGTGCTAAAAGCTGATGACCGAGGCAAATTGCAAAAATCGGTTTTTTGCCCACAAGCTTTTTAAGTTCTTCAATAGCATCAACATTTTCAGCAGGGTCACCGGGTCCGTTTGAAAGCATGATTCCATCCGGATTGAGTGCCAAAATATCCTCTGCCTTTGTATCATAAGGCACAACAGCCACATTGCAGCCACGCTTGTTAAGCTCACGTACAATATTTTTCTTTGTACCATAGTCAATAAGCACAACATTGTACTTGTGTTCTTCAGAAGCACACATATAAGGCTTCTGACAGGAAACCGTTTTAACTGCCTTTGTGATTTTATATTCCTTGATTTTATCCATATCGGCATTTTGCGGATTGCTTGTGATAATCGCATTCATAACACCTGACTCACGGATAACCTTAGTCAGTTCTCTTGTGTCCACATCATAAACACCGACAATGTTATTGTCTTTGAGGAATTTTTCAAGGCTGTAATCACAGCGGAAATTTGACGGACTATTGCAGTATTCACGCACAATGTATGCACTGACTGCACTGCCTTTGCTTTCCATATCCTCATCAATAAAGCCGTAGTTGCCGATAAGAGGGAAGGTCTGTATTACAATCTGACCAAAGTAGCTTGGGTCAGTGAGCGTTTCAATGTAACCGCCCATACCTGTGGTGAATACAAGCTCGCCTAAAACCTCGCCCTTTGCACCAAAGCTTCTGCCTTCAAAAACATCACCGTTTTCAAGACAAATGTAAATTTTATCGTTCATAATAATCTTTCCTATATAGAAATTACCTTTTTTAAATTAATGGATTTTTGCGTTAGGCAAGGCTTTTGCAAAATTTTGCCGACGGGAGCATATGTGGATATGTGACCGAGCGGAATTTTGCAAGTAACGATGCATAACGCAAAAAGACATAATTTAACCTAATAACTTAACAAGCACTGCCTTCTGTGCATGCAGTCTGTTTTCAGCCTCGTCAAAAATTTCGTCTGCGTGTTCTTCAAATACCTTAGCAGTAATCTCTTCTTCTCTGTGTGCAGGCAGGCAATGAAGCACCATTGCATCTGCCTTAGCCACAGCCATAACCTCATCATTAATCTGGAAGTTTTTAAAGATTTTTTCTCTTTCAGCCTTTTCCTCTTCCTGACCCATGGATGCCCAAACATCTGTGTAGATAATATCTGCATCCTTAGCACAAGCAAGAATATCATCACTGCACATAAAGTCGCCGTTTTCCTCAGCCCATTTCATAATTTCAGCATCCGGCTTGTAGTCATTAGGGCAGGCAATAGCACAGCTCATACCCATTGTGATTGCACCAACGATAAGGCTGTTTGCCATATTGTTGCCGTCACCGATGAAGCAGAACTTTAAGCCGTCAAAGCTCTTCTTGTACTCTCTGATGGTCATTAAATCTGCAAGCACCTGACATGGGTGACAATAGTCTGTCAAGCCGTTAATAATCGGAATTGATCCGTATTCAGCCAAATCCTCAACCTCTTTCTGCTCAAAAGTTCTAATCATAATACCGTCAAGGTAACGTGAAAGAACTCTTGCAGTATCCTCAACAGGCTCACCTCTGCCAATCTGAAGGTCACGGTTTGAAAGGAAAAGTGCCTGACCGCCAAGCTGGTACATACCTGTTTCAAAGCTTACTCTGGTACGTGTTGAGCTTTTCTGGAAAATCATACCAAGGGTTTTGCCCTTAAGGTGATGATGCTCAATACCATGCTTTGTTTCGTATTTAAGCTGGTCAGCTAAGTTAAGAATGTCTAAAATGTCGTGCTGGCTTAAGTCCTGAAGCTTTAACAAATGTTTCATTTTTCAATTACCTCTTTCAGTATTTTTAATCCCTTGTCAAGCTCAGCATAGCTGATGCTCAATGCGGGCAATAATCTAACTTTATTTTGATGTGCAGTGAGTACAAGCAGTCCTTTTTCAAGGCACTTATTAGCAATTTCTCCTGCATTTCCTGCGGTGAAGCCTATCATCAATCCCATACCGCTGATGTTTTCAACACCATCAATTTCTGATAAATAGTTTCTGATATATTCACCCTTTGCAGTAACATCTGCCAAGAATTTATCGTCAATTCTTTCAACAATTGAAATTGCACCTGCGGCACAAATAGGGTTGCCGCCGTAGGTTGAGCCGTGGCTGCTTGGTGTAACGGTGTCGCAAACCTTGTCACCGAATAAAATTGCACCCATCGGCAGTCCGCCTGCAATGCCTTTTGCGGTTGATACAATGTCAGGCTTGATGTCAAAATTCTCATAAGCAAAGTATTTGCCTGTTCTGCCGTTACCTGTCTGTACCTCGTCAACAACCATTAAAATGTCTTTGTCCTTTGCAAGCTTTTCAATCGCCTTAACATAGTCATAATCAAGGTTATTAACACCGCCTTCGCCTTGAATACACTCAAACATTACAGCACAAACATCATCTGTTGCCATTTCATTAAGTGCTTCAATATCATTAGCAGGGCAGTACTTAAATCCCTCTGTAAACGGAGCAAAATCGGTGTGAAAAACATCCTGTCCTGTAGCAGCAAGTGTAGTTATTGTTCTGCCGTGGAAGGAGTTAACAAGGGTGATTATTGTGCTTCTGCCGTCACCGTATTTGTCGTGACTGTATTTCCTTGCAAATTTAATTGCACCCTCGTTTGCTTCGGCACCGCTGTTTGAAAAGAAAACTTTTTTCATTCCTGTTTTATCGCATAAAAGCTTTGCAAGCTTTGCACAGGGTGAGGTGTAGTAAAGATTACTAACGTGCTGTAAATTGTCAAGCTGCTCTATAACAGCCTTTTTCCACTCGTCATCGGCGATTCCGAATGCGGTTACACCAATGCCTGAGCCAAAATCAATATATTCCTTGCCGTTCTCATCATACAGTGTTGAGCCCTTGCCTTTTTCAAGAGCAACATCAAATCTGCCGTATGAGTGGGCAACATATTTATTATCAAGTTCCTTTGTGTTCACTTTGTCCTCCTATCTTGATCTGAACATTGTTCCCATACCTTCGTCTGTCAAAAGCTCCATAAGTATTGAATGGGGAACACGTCCGTCAATAATAAATGCTTTTTTAACACCCTCTCTGAGTGCCTGTGTCATAGAGTCAATTTTAGGGATCATACCTCCGCTGATAATACCCTCAGCAATCAGTGCAGGTGTGTCACTGATGTAAACTCTGTGTATTAATGTGGAATCATCGTCCTTGTCACGAAGAAGACCTACAATGTCTGTCATTGAAATAAGTGCCTCTGCCTTTAATGCGCCTGCAATAGCAGCCGCAGCAGTGTCAGCGTTAATATTATAGCAGTGACCATTCTCGTCATAGCCAAGTGTGGAAATAACAGGAATCCAGTTGTTGTTAAGTATTTCCTCAACTGCTGTCATATCTATGTCGGTGATTTCACCAACATAGCCGTGACAGTCATCAAGAGGCCTGCACTTGAGCATATTGCCGTCCATACCTGACAGACCAAGAGCGTGACCGCCGAGATTACCTATCTGGCAAACCAGATCCTTGTTAACCTTTCCTGCAAGCACCATCTGTACCACATCAACAGTGTCACTGTCAGTAACTCTTAAACCGTCAACAAATTTGCTTTCTATATTCATAGCATTAAGTGTTTTGTTAATAGCAGGTCCGCCGCCGTGAACAAGCACAACCTTAATGCCGATTGTTGAAAGAAGAACCAAATCACGCATAACAGCTTCTTTGAGTTCCTCATTAATCATTGCATTACCGCCGTACTTTACAACGATTACCTTTTTTCTGTACATCTGAATATTCGGCAGTGCGTGTGCCAGTATTTCAGCTTTTTGGGCATTATTAATATCCATGGTTTACTCCTTTAAAATTTATGTTTTGTCCATTATTTCGTTATATGTTGTAAAATCGGTGCGATGTGGGCATCGCACCCTACAGAATGGTATTGCTTAAATCGTAGGGGAGGGGTTTCCCATCCTGATAGATCAAGTTCTGTAATCTCCGTTTATCTTTACATAATCGTAGGTTAAATCACAACCCCATGCAGTAGCTGATACATCACCATCATTAAGATTAATATCAATATATATTTCATCGGCAGATAATATTTCTGCTGCAATTTCCTCGCTGAATTCAACACCTGCACCGTTTCTGCAAACAGTCAATGTTCCTTTTTCGCTTCTCAAATCAACATCAACCTTGTTAATGTCAAACTCTGCATCTGCATAGCCGATAGCACAAAGCACTCTGCCCCAGTTGGCATCCTCGCCAAACATTGCAGCCTTGAAAAGGGAAGAGCAGATAACACTCTTAGCAACAGTGATAGCAGTGTCCAAATCCTTAGCACCGCTGCAAATACATTCAAGCAGCTTTGTTGCACCCTCGCCGTCCTTTGCAAGCATTCTTGTAAGGTTAGCCATGACCTCATAAAGTGCATTTTTAAAGGTTTCGTATTCTTCTCCTTCAACAGTGATTTCATCATTGAAGGCTAAGCCGTTAGCCATAATGCATACCATATCATTTGTGGATGTGTCACCGTCAATGCTAAGACAGTTATAGGTTACCTTAACAATATCACTAAGTGCCTTTTGCAGCAGCTCACTGCTGATTGCGCAGTCTGTTGTGATGAAATTAAGTGTTGTCGCCATATTCGGGTGAATCATACCCGAACCCTTAGCCATACCGCCAAGGTGACAAACTGCACCGCCGATTTCAAATTCAACAGCATATTCCTTTTTTACTGTATCTGTTGTCATAATTGCAGTTGCAGCCTCAAGGTTTTTGTTGTAGCAAAGACCTTTTGCCAAAACAGGTACAGCCTTTTCAATCGGCTCAATAGGTAAAATCTGTCCTATTACACCTGTGCTTGCAACAATAACCTGCTCCTGTGGGATGTTCAGTTCATTAGCCACAAGCTCACACATTCTGTCAGCCTTTTCAACACCGTCTGCATTGCAGGTGTTCGCGTTCTTTGAATTGGCAATAACTGCAATTGCCTTGTTGCCGCTCTTTTCAAGATTAGCCTTTGTAACAAGGATCGGTGCACCCTTTACCTTGTTTTGCGTATATACTGCTGCAGCGTTGCAAACAACATCACTTACATATAAGCAAATATCATTTTTGTGCTTAATGTCAGGGTTGTAGTTGTCTATATTTGGTTTTTTTATTCCGCAATATGTGCCGCTTGCTTTAAAGCCTTTAGCAGCACAAATTCCTCCGTCAATTATTTTCATATCGTTATTCTCCTATATTAAGTCCTGTTTTTTCGTCAATACCCATTGCAATGTTCATACACTGGATTGCTGCACCTGATGCACCCTTGCCAAGGTTATCAAAGCGTGATGTGATGAGTATTCTGTCATCATTTCCGTTAATCTCAATTTCCATATCATCACGGTTTGCAAAGGTATTTGATGCAATCATACCTTCAGTATATCCCAATGGTCGCACCTTAACAATGTCACTGTTTGCATAGTGCGCACTGAACATTTCATAAATATCTTCTTTCGTATATTTTTTATTCATTTTGTCTGTGTAAAGAGGGATGCTCACAACCATACCCTGTGGGTAATCACAGATGATAGGTGAGAAAATCGGTGTCTTAGCCAGACCGCTGATTGCTTTCATTTCCTTAAGATGCTTATGCTCCTGTGTTAAAGCGTAAAGCCTTGGCGAGTCGAGCTCACTGCATCTCTCATTGTCCTCATACTGCGCAATTCCTTTTTTGCCTGCACCTGTGTATCCGCTGAGGGCATAGCACACAATGTCATAGTCATTGCTGATAAAGCCACTGTGTACAAGCGGATAAGCAATAGAGTTGAATCCGCTGGCATAACATCCGGGAACTGCAATTCTGTTGTTGCATTCAATGTTTCGTCGGTGATTGTCACTGAGCTCAGCAAAGCCGTAAGCCCAGCCCTCAAGTGTTCTGTGAGCGGTCGATGTATCAATGATTTTAACATTGTCATTTTCAACCATGGACACTGCTTCAATGGATGCCGCATCAGGCAGGCAAAGGAAGGTGATTTCGCTTTCGTTAATAAGCCGTGCTCTTTCCTTACTGTCTTTTCTCTTTTCAGGGTCAATCAAAAGTAATTCTATATCGTTTCTTTTTTCAAATCTATTGTATATTTTTAACCCGGTTGTACCGTCTTTTCCGTCAATAAAAATCTTTGTCAATTTTGTATATTACTCCAT
>CAYNGP010000023.1:0-25201 GCA_964396885.1 uncultured Bacteroides sp.
TCATACCTGCGTCAAGGTGGCACATACCGCCTGTGTGAAGCTGAATGGATTTAACACCTGTGTCAGCAATGGCTTTTGCATCCACATCACTGTCAATGTCAGCCTCCATAACACCGATTTTAAATTCATCCTTAAGCTTTGCGATTGTAGCCTTAAGAGTTGTGGTTTTTCCGCTGCCCGGTGATGACATAAGGTTGAGCAAAAAGGTTTTTTCCTTTTTGAGCTCTGCTCTCACTCTGTCAGCCTCTTTGTCATTATTTTCAAAAACACTTCTTTTAATTTCAATAACTTTAAATTCGTCCATTGTTATCCCTCGAATATAGAAATATTGTTTATTATAGTATGAATTAAATAATATTACAAGCCCCCACGGGGGATAAGTTTTTATCTTTTTGGGTATTCCAAATCATCAGGCAAGCCTAAAATATAATCTGCTGATACATTATAAAATTTGCATAGTTTTACAACATCGTCCGCTTTTAAAAAAGCTGCGCCATTTTCAATATATGAATAGTTGCCTTGTGTAATATCAAGAATTTCAGCAAGCTTCGATTGTGTTAAATCTCTATCTTCACGCAATTCTTTAATTTGTTTATAACGCATATTATTACCTTCTGAAATCACTTTAATATATAAGAAATTCTTATATAATTTGTTGGTACCATAAGTGATAAGAATAAAATTATGAATTTTTTATTGATTTTCATGTTTACCCAAAGGCGATTAATATTTAGAAAAATAAAAAGACAGCCTTAGCTGTCTTTTTATTCTTGCAGGATGCTGAGGACGCTGCCTCTACAACACTGCGTTAAAATTTAATTGTTTCATAAATACCATAATGGTCGCTGATTAAACCGTTTGTGGTATCATCTAAAATCTGGTAATCGGCAATACCGCCTGAGGTAAAAATGAAATCGATTGGCTCGCCTTCTTTTATCTTACCCCAATCGTGATAGGTATTTGTATCACCAACACGAACATCAAAGTTTTGTGCAAGAATACCTGACGCCGGACCGCTGATGTAATCATTAAAATCACCGCTTAAAACAATAGGAATGTTCGGATATTGTGCCTTGAGCTCACTGATTTTATTCATCAGAACATTAGCACCATATACACGTGCTTCGTCACTGGCATTATCAAGGTGGGTATTCATATGAATATATTTTTGCTCAGTTTCCTTATTCTGCAAAACTACATAAGAGCAAATTCTGTAACAGCCTGCACCCTCAAACTTACTTTCCTCATCAGGTGTTTCGGACAGCCAGAAGGTGTTTTTGTCAATGCAATCGTACTTATCCTTAAGCCAGAAAACAGAATTCATTTCACTGCTTTTTTCCTTATCGTCACCGCCGCGAATAACACCATAGCTGTCGTAATCCGGCATAAGCTCTGCAAGCTTTGACATCCAGTCACTGTTCATTTCCTGTGTGCCGATTGAATCCGGCATAACAGCATTCATATATACTGCAAAACGCTTAACTCTTTTGCCTGAAGAATTATTTGTAGCATTTCCCCATGGTGCTGCTACGTTAAAGCTTACAATTGCAACATCGCTTTCCGCATTATTTGCAGGGCAAAATGTAAATTCTTTCATTTTTGAACAGCCTGAAAAAGCTGATGCAATTATTGAAACGGACAATAAAACAGAAAATATTTTCTTCAATTTTTTACTCATTTTACTTGTCACCCTTCTTTGATTTTTTCTTCATAACCGATGCTGCAACGCAAGCCACTGCGATTATGAGAACAACACCTGCTGCGCCTCCGCCAATAGCTGCTTTTATAGCAATTGGAACAAAATTTGTAGTGTTTTGTGTCATTGTACTGATAAAGTTCGGCAATGTGTACAACAATGAACCGTCATTGCTGCCGTAAGCAATTCTTAAAACAGTTACATCATATTTGCCAAGCTCAACAGTCATCTGATTGTCATTGACTGTTATATCGTATTCTGTAGGGTAGGTTGTATTTTTATCAAGCTCATTACAAGCCTGCTTGTATTTATTTTCAACTGACTGAACAGATGCTCTGTTAATACTGTCATAACCCTCAAGCTTAACATCAACAGATGCTTCCTTACCTGAGGTATTAACGAGTTTAACATACATTACCTGTTCATCCTCGTCAATTGTTACTGACTGATAAACACCATTTTCGGCAGCTTCACCATTTGCAAAGGTTGAGCATACATACTCACTGCCATAATTGTTTGCAAAAAGCATTTGGGTGTAATAGCTCGGTGTAAGAATAATCTGCTGTGAATCAAACCAAATCAGATTAACGTTCCAGCACTGTGCATTAACCTTAGCAAAGGTCGGAGCATATGACGCCATATCAACAATGTCACCATTTCGCTCAATACCTGTTAAATAGCTTGCTTCCTCGGCAGCTTCATAAATATTTGACTTTGTAAGCAAAGTACCAAAGCCCGGTGAGGATGCCGCATATTCACCCAAAAAGACGTGAGCAGAATCACGGTCATAGCTGTCATATCTGTTATTGTTATTAATCAGGTAGCTGTCACCGGTATAGTAATGCTCGTCAACAATTGTGTCTTTGAAATCCTTATCAATCCAGTTCCAGTTATAATCAAATGCTTCACCCTCGAGCCATGCTCCGCTGGATGAAATAACCGTGATTTCAGGGTGGACTGCTTTTACAGCTTTATAAAGCTCTCTGAAATTTCTTTCATATATCTCGCCCCAGTTTTCATTACCAAGTCCGATATATTTAAGATTAAACGGCTCTATGCTGCCGTTAGCAGCACGCATTGCACCCCAGTATGTGGTATTGGCATCACCATTTGCATATTCAATCAAATCGAGAATATCCTGAACATATGCATCCCATTCAGTTGTACCAGGGCGAAGTGCAATTGTATCAAGATATGTTTCAAAATCATCGCGAGAATTAATGTTAAGACCATTTATGTAGTTTGTGAATTCCTGTCTTTCATCGGCCTGCTTTTCAGGGTCAAGATTTCTTTTTTCAGTAAGATAGCTTTCCCACTGTGCATCGGTCATTGACGCTTTTTCAAGTGCAATCACATAATCGTCATATGCCGCTCTGCCCTGACAGGTTAAGCCGACATTGAGAATCGGCAGGGGCTCAGCACTCAAATCGTCACAAAGCTGAAAATACTCGTGGTATCCCATTGCCATTGTGTTGATATAGTCCCTGCCCACATCGTCACGCCAAAGGTTATAAAACTGTGTTCTTTCCTCTAACGGACCTATCGTTTCCTTCCAGTCATAAAGGTTTTCAAGACTGTCACCCTCTGCAAGACATCCACCGGGGAAACGGATAAATGACGGATTCATTTGCTCTAATGCAGTATAAAGGTCAGATCTGAGCGTTGTGTATTTCCAATTCATATTCCCATAACCATAGCTGTTTTGAGGAACAAGGGTAACAAAATCAAGCATCATAGAGCCTGTTCCGTCAAACTCAATTGCAAGTCCGCCATCCTCAGTTGCAACAGAGTCAAGCACAGCACTTATCATAGTCCAGCTGCTGCCGACTGTCGAAATATCAAGAGTGGTAATATTTGATTTGTTTCCGGGCGAATCAAGGTAAACAGAGATTGTTCCGTCAAAATCCTTGTTTTGAAGATAACAGGAAAAATCATAGCCTACACCCGCATTAAAACCCATATCAGCAGTATTTGCCTTTTTCTCATTTCTGTCATAGGTTTTATAATCATACATTTCTGTAAAACCGAGGTTTTTAAGGGTACCCTTTCCGTTTACAGTAACAGTGGCATAGGTTGGGTTGCTTTTATTCATAGGCAATGAATTCTCATCCGTTGATAAAGTAAGATTATCACTTACCCAGCCTGTAGTTTTGTTAAACGCATATTCAAATGAATCATTATTAACAAGATTTGAAACCAGACCGCCGTCGCAGGCATAACTTATATCCTCAATAAAAAGACCATAAAGCTTGTCTGAAATCTTTCTGCGTTCATCGTTTGCGTTAATAGTTAAAACAGATTTTTCCTGTGCTGAAGCAGGAATGACACAGGCTGTCGCAATTAAAATAAACGACGTTAGAAATGCTAAAAACTTTTTCATTTCAGTACTCCTTAAGTTTAATAAATTAATTATAACTTATTACGCCTTTAATGTCAAAACCAATCGTTAGGCAATGAATAGTAATCCGAACCATCATTCTCTGTTATAAACAAGCATTATGACGCGGTTAATATCATCCTGAATAATTGTCATTTTTTCTGTATTTATTGAATGCGTTAAAAGCTCTGACGGTATAAGTGCCAGATAAATTTCACCATCTTTAAAAAGCCTTTCCTTTGCCTGTTCATATACCTCGGGCGTTTTATATCTGAACTCAATATAATCCAAATTGTTGTCAAGGCTCTCCTCAACCACCTGTTTAACGGCACTGACGGAATATTCATCAAAGTATCTGTTTTCTCTGACAAAAAAATTAGCCTCAAGTGAATTTGCAGTCAAGAGCGGATACATATCCTCCAGCTCGTGATTTACACTGATTTCACTTGCTGTAAGGCAGAAATAGGAATGACTGACAAGCTTATCCTGATTCGGATCTCCCCATGTCGGGTCAGTATAATAATACTTTCCGTCAATCTGCTGAACCACCCACGCATGACTTTCCGTAGCAACCCGATTTGTTCCTATTCCTATAACATAGAGCGAGGATAAGCCTGCTTTTTGGAGCAGATACTGATACGTTTTGGCATAGCCTGCACAAACAGCTGTGTTATTTAAAAGCACGCCCTCAATGGTTGAATCTGTGGGAATCTCTTTCAGCCTGTCAATGTTTTCGGAATCATAGCGGGTATTTAAAATGATATAGTCATAAATCGCAAGTGCACGTGTATATTCATCACCGCTGATACCTGAAATGATTTCATCAGCCTTTTCTTCAATCAGCTTTTTCTTTTCCGTTGCTTCGTTTTTAGAATAAACGTAGTCAAGACTGAGCAGTCCCCCTGCACCATAGCTGCATTCACCTGTGGACCAAAAAATTTCAGGATGCTCTGACAATACTGCCTTAACCATATCAAACACATCATCAGCATTACCGATATGATTAACATATACCGTGCTTTTAAAACCGCTGATTGCATTATAAATTGCATCATAGGCTTTTTTTTCGTCATTACTGAAATTGCAATATAAATAGTTATTAAGATTAACGGTATTATTATCAGCCTGATTTGAATAGGAGGTTACACGATCCGCATTAGTAGTAAATACTTTATCAACACCCTCACTGATTTTATAGCCGATGTACATATCGCATGTACGCAATCCCATTACAATAATAAACAATGTCAGAAATATATTTATAGCCTTACGCATAATAGTCACCCTTTTAATAATTTATGAATGTTTGATATAGAAAAACAGCTTATAATATGTTAAAATCATTTTAAAAGAAAGGATTGTAAAAAATATGTCGATTAAACTGATAGCTACAGATTTAGACGGCACATTAATGTCGCCGGACCATATAACAATAACAGATTTTACTGTTAACACTTTAAAAGAAGCACATAACAAGGGCGTTAAAATAGCCATTGCCACAGGCAGACCCCTGGCGTTAACCGATAATGTAACCGACCAAATTCCATTTGCTGATTACGTGATTTATGCCAACGGTGCAGGTGTTTTTGACAGAAACACACAAAAAACAATCTGCTCCGACATCATTCCAAATAAAACAGCCATTGAAATTATCAACTGTTTTTTAAACGAAAAAGTATTTTTTGAAATTTATATTAATGGAAAAAGTCATTATCAATCTGACCATATGGCATATTTTCACAACAACTCAGATATGCCTCAAGAGTTTATAGAACAGGTTGAAGAGTCCATGGACGCTCACGACGATTTAATTCAATATCTCGGCGACAGAGATATTGAAAAAATAACACTTTATTCCGTAGAGGAATGGCAGTACGACAGCTTCACATCAATAATGAATACATTTAATTTAACAACCTCTGTCAGCTTTGAGGGCTGCCTTGAAGGAACATCACCCACTGCGAACAAAGGAACTGCGGTTGAAAACCTGAGCAAATCACTTGGACTGACCGCAGATGAGGTCATGTGCTTTGGTGATGCGGGCAATGATATTCATATGCTTAAATATGCAGGATTTTCCTTTGCTATGGGTAATGGTTCAGAGGAATGTAAGGCGGCTGCAAAATTCACTGCGCTTTCAAACGCAGATGATGGTCTGGCAAAAGCTGTCATAGAATATGTATTAAATAATCATTAATTCCAACAATCAACACTTGAAACTAAGAGTATAATTTAGTATTATATGATTGTTCTCATATATATAGTTATGAAATTTGCAGGAGGTAACGAAATTTGGAGAAAAAAATTGATTTAAAATTAATTGAACCTGTTTTGGCAGAGCTTGCTGACAAGAAAGGTTCACTCATCACAATACTGCAGAAGACACAGGATATTTATGGCTATCTTCCAAAAGATGCCATTTGTTTGATAAGCGAAAGAACAGGCATTGCTGAAAGTGAAATCATGGGCGTTGCCACATTTTACACACAGTTCAGGCTGACACCTGTGGGCAAGTACTTAATTATGCTTTGTCAGGGTACTGCCTGCCATGTTAATTCCAGTGAATTGATTTTACAGACAATCAAGGATGAGCTTGGAATTGATGATGGTGAAACCACGGAGGATGGACTGTTCTCATTAAAGTGTGTTGCATGTCTTGGCTGCTGCTCACTTTCACCTGTAATGATGATTAATGAGGATACATACGGCTCATTAACTCCGGATAAAACAAAGAAAATTTTAAGAGAGTTAAGGGAGGCTGAGTAATATGAAAATCGTTATCGGCGAGGGCTCCTGTGGTATTGCTGCAGGTGCTGAAAAAGTAAGAAAAGCTTTGCTTGACTGTGATCTTAACGGTGCAAAGCTGACCATTGCAGGCTGTATAGGTATGTGCTACCTTGAGCCTATTGTAGATATTTATGATGACAACGGTGATGTTAAAAGACTTGTAAGGGTTACTGAAAAGGATGCTGAAAAAATTGCCGAATATGCACAGACAGGTAATGATGCAGCTATTTCCGATTTACTTGTAAGTGACGAGGATAAAGAATTTTTAGACAAGCAAACACGTATTGCACTTCGCCGCTGCGGTATCATCAATCCTGAAAGCATTGACGAATTTGTTGAGGCTGACGGTTATTCTGCTCTTAAAAAGGTTGTTACCTCAATGACACCCGAGGATGTTATTGAGGTAATCAAGGTATCGGGACTTGCTGGCAGAGGCGGTGCAGGCTTCCCAACTTGGTTCAAATGGAACGCTGCAAGACAGAGCGAGGACGAGGAAAAATATTTAATCTGTAATGCCGACGAGGGTGACCCGGGTGCATTTATGGATAGAGCTGTTATTGAGAGCGATCCGCACAATCTTATTGAGGGTATGCTGATCGGTGCATATGCAATCGGCGCAAAAAATGCCGTTGTTTATGTTCGTGCTGAATATCCTCTTGCTATCAAAAGACTTGAAAAGGCAATTGAGGATGCAACCGAAAAGGGCTACTTAGGCGAAAATATTTTCGGCACAGATTTCAGCTGCACAATGACAATCAAGGCAGGTGCAGGTGCATTTGTATGCGGTGAGGAAACTGCACTTATTGAATCACTTGAAGGTCACAGAGGTATGCCAAGGCTTAAGCCTCCGTTCCCTGCTCAGAGCGGTTACTGGAGAAAGCCATCTAATATTAACAATGTTGAAACCTTTGCCAATGTTTCATGGATTTTGAACAACGGCGGAGAGGCTTTCGCTGCTATGGGCACTGAAGGCTCAAAGGGTACAAAGGTATTTGCCGTAACAGGTAAGGTTAAAAGAAGCGGTCTTGTTGAAATCCCTATGGGTAAAACCCTGCGTGATGTTATTTTTGACATCGGAGGTGGAATGAAGGGTGACAAGGCATTCAAGGCTGTTCAGATGGGCGGTCCGTCAGGCGGATGTATTCCGGCTGAGCTGATTGACACCGTTATTGACTACAAGGCACTTGGTGCAACCGGTGCAATTATGGGTTCAGGCGGAATGGTTGTTATGGACGAAAGCACCTGTATGGTAGGTATGGCAAAATTTTTCCTTGACTTTACTGCCAAGGAAAGCTGCGGCAAATGCGTTCACTGCCGTATCGGTACTACCAGAATGCTTGAAATCCTTACAAGAATTACCGAGGGCAAGGGTCAGGCCGGTGATGTTGAGCTTCTTGAAGAACTTTGCTACGGCATTAAAGACGGTGCACTTTGCGGACTCGGTCAGACAGCACCAAACCCTGTTTTAACTACAATCAAGTACTTCAAGGATGAGTACATAGCTCATATTGAAAATAAAACCTGCCCTGCAGGTGAATGCTCAAGCCTGATTGAATATTCAATTGTTGAAGATAAATGTAAGGGCTGCACACTTTGTGCAAGAAACTGTCCTGTTGATGCAATTTCAGGCTCAGTTAAACAGCCGCATACGATTGACACTGACAAATGTATTAAATGCGGCAAATGTATTCAGAACTGTAAGTTCGGTGCAATTATCAGAAAGTAAGGAGGAGTAGTTAATGGATATGATTAACTTAACAATTAACGGTCAAAAGGTTACTGCTCCTGCCGGCAGTACAATATTAGAAGCGGCAAGGGCTAACGGCATTTACATTCCAACCCTTTGCTATGATGAGGCAGTAGAAATTTATGGTGCCTGCGGTCTTTGTGTCGTTGAGGCTGAGGGTATTCCTAAGCTCCTTCGCTCATGCTCCGCTAAAATCAGCGAGGGTATGGTTATCAATACCGAAAGCGAAAGAGTTATAAAATCAAGAAAAATTGCTATGGAGCTGCTTATGTCTGCTCACGACGGCGATTGTGTTGCTCCCTGTCAGCTTGCCTGTCCGGCAAACACGGACTGTCAGGGTTATGTTGGTCTTATTGCCAACGGCAAATTTGACGAAGCATTAAAGCTTATTAAAAATAAAATTCCGCTTCCTGCATCAATCGGCAGAGTTTGCCCTCACCCTTGTGAAAAGGCATGCAGACGCGGAAAGGTTGAAGAACCGATTAATATTGCTCAGCTTAAATTCTTTGCTGCTGACCTTGACTTAAAGGGCGACAGCTATCTGCCTGAATGCAAGCCGGCAACAGGCAAAAAGGTTGCCATTGTGGGCGGTGGACCTGCAGGCTTAACAGCAGGACTTTATCTCAGAACACTCGGTCACGAGGTTACTGTTTTTGATATGATGGAAAAAATGGGCGGTATGCTCCGCTATGGTATTCCGCAGTACAGACTGCCTAAGGAAATCCTTGATGCAGAAATTGGTCTGATTGAAAAAACAGGTGTTCGCCTGGTTAACAACTGCAAGTTCGGTAAAGACATTACACTTGATATGCTTAAGAGCGTTAACGATGCCGTTATTCTTGCACCGGGTGCTTGGAAATCCAGCCCGATGAGAGTTAAGGGCGAGGATGCTCAGGGCGTATATGGTGGTATTGATTTCTTAAGAAGTGTTATTCAGGGCAATCCTGTAGAAATCGGTAACAAGGTTGCAGTATGCGGCGGCGGTAACACAGCAATGGATGCCTGCAGAACAGCAGTCAGACTTGGTGCGAAAGAGGTTTATGTAATCTATCGCCGTACCGAAAAGGAAATGCCTGCCGAGGAAATTGAAATCAAAGAGTCCAAGGAAGAGGGCGTAATTTATAAATTCTTAACCAACCCTGTTGAAATCCACAGCGAGGATGGTAAGGTTTGCGGAATGACCCTTCAGCTTATGGAGCTTGGAGAGCCTGATGCGTCCGGAAGAAGAAAGCCTGTTGCTATTGAGGGCAAGACCGAATACCTGCCGCTTGACAGTGTAATTATGGCAATCGGTCAGAAACTTGACAGCAGTGATTTTGAAAATGTTGTCGGCTTGACAGAACGCGGCACAATCAGTGCAGATGAGGACACCTTTACAACTGATATTGACGGTGTATTTGCTATCGGCGATGCCACAAACAAGGGTGCATCAATTGCTATTGCCGCTATCGGCGAAGCAGATAAATGTGTTAAGGTTGTTGACGCTTACCTGAAGGGTGAGGAGCTTGACTTAACACCAAAATACATCAGCAAGCGTGACGAGGACAGAATTGATTTAAGCGGTAAAGAGCCTGTGGCAAGAACTAATGCTAAGGTACTTGATGCTGAAATCAGACGCAATAATTTTGACGAGGTATCACTGGGTCTTGCAGTGGAAGAGGCACAGAAGGAAGCACAGCGCTGTCTTGAATGCGGATGCCGTGAATACTTCAAATGTAAGCTGCTTTCAGTTGCACAGAGATATGACATTAATCCTGACAGATTTGCAGGCGAAATGCCACAGAAATATACAAGGGATGACAACGCATTTATCGAAAGAAACACAGCAAAATGTATTCTTTGCGGACTTTGTGTTCGTTCCTGTAAAGAGGTTATGGACATCAGCGCAATCGGTCTTTTAGGCCGTGGCTTTAAGACAAGTGTTTCACCTGCCTTTGCACTGCCACTTGACCAGACAAAGTGCACCAATTGCGGCTTATGCGTTAAGCTTTGCCCAACAGGTGCATTAACCGAAAAATCAAGCCTTGCAAAGCAAGTTCCTCTTAAAGAAGATTATTCAATTGAAACCGTTACAGTCGACGGCAAGGATTGTGAGCTGCTTGTTTCTCGCTATAATGGCGAGGTAATCAGAGCAGTACCGAACAATGACAATGCAAGACACTGCGGCTTAACCCGTGATGAATTAACCAAGCTTGTGAAATAATATAACGGTACGTCGAGGACGACGCACCCTAAGGTTTATACAATAGTATTGTTGAATACTTGTAGGTGAATCGTCCTTGACATCCCGAAAGCGGATTGATGTGGGCATCGACCCCTACAAAAAAGAAGCAGTATGGAATTAACCATACTGCTTCTTTTAATATATTGTTTTTATTTTACAAATTCTTCTGCAACGTTAACAATGTTTTCAGCACTAAGACCGAACTGCTTAAGAAGATCAACTGCAGGACCTGAGTGACCGAACTCATCATTAACACCGATTCTCTTAACAGGGATCGGACATTTTTCACTGAGGCAAGAGCAAACTGCCTCACCAAGACCGCCGATGATGTTGTGCTCTTCAACGGTGATAACCTTGCCTGTCTTTTTAGCAGATGCAATAACAAGCTCCTCGTCAAGTGGCTTGATTGTTGCAATGTTGATGATTTCAGCACTGATGCCTTTATCTGCAAGCACCTTGCCTGCCTCAATTGCTTCAGCAACCATAAGTCCGTTAGCAATGATTGTCACATCTGTACCCTCACTGATAACCTCACCCTTGCCGATTTCAAATTTATAATCGTCACCATGGAATACAGGCACAGCGAGTCTGCCGAATCTTAAGTAAACAGGACCCTCATAATTATAAGCAGCCTTAACTGCCTGTTTTGCTTCAACGTCATCAGCAGGGCAGATAACTACCATACCAGGGATTGCTCTCATTAAAGCGAAGTCCTCGCAGCACTGGTGAGAAGCACCGTCCTCACCAACAGAAATACCTGCGTGAGTAGCACCGATTTTAACATTAAGGTGTGGGTAACCGATTGTGTTTCTAACCTGCTCGAAGGCTCTGCCTGCAGCGAACATAGCAAAGCTTGATGCAAATGGAACAAGACCCATTGTGCTCATACCTGCAGCCACACAAATCATATTTGATTCAGCAATACCACAGTTGATATGTCTTTCAGGAAATTCCTTTTTGAAAATACCTGTTTTTGTTGCTGCTGAAAGGTCAGCGTCAAGAACAACTAATTTATCTGCACCCTCCTGCGCCAACTCTTTAAGAGCATTGCCGTAGCTGTCACGGGTAGCAATCTTTTTAATATCAGCCATTTTTTACGCCTCCTCAATCTCTGCAAGTGCAGCATTAAGCTCTGCCATTGCAATGTTATATTCTTCTTCGTTAGGTGCTTTGCCGTGCCAGCCGCACTCATTTTCCATAAAGGATACACCCTTACCCTTAACGGTTTTCATAATGATAGCGAAAGGCTTTTCAGACTTGTGGAAAGCATCAAATGCCTTTTCAAGCTCGTCAAAATCATTGCCGTTAATTGTAATCTGGTCAAAGCCGAAAGCTTCTAACTTCTTATCAATTGGTTCAGCACTCATAACCTCGTCAGTCGTTCCGTCAATCTGAAGACCATTGCAGTCGATGATTACACAAAGATTGTCAAGATTATACTGGTTAGCAAACATAAGTGCTTCCCAAACCTGACCCTCTTCAATCTCGCCGTCACCAAGGAGAGTGTAAACGTTAATATCATCCTTACCTATGTATTTAGCACCTTT
The DNA here is from genome assembly GCA_964396885.1 of uncultured Bacteroides sp. Lineage (GTDB taxonomy): Bacteria > Bacillota > Clostridia > Oscillospirales > Acutalibacteraceae > Eubacterium_R. Next base: position 12,379 of record CAYNGP010000023.1, read on the forward strand.
AGCCATTCCGACAGCAGTGCTGATACCCTGACCCAGTGAGCCGGTTGACATATCAATGCCGGGTACAGTGTTCATATTCGGATGACCCTGAAGGTATGAATCAATGTGTCTTAATGTTGGCAAATCCTCAACCGGGAAATATCCCTTGTGAGCAAGAGCACTGTAAAGACCCGGTGCACAGTGACCCTTTGACAGAACAAATCTGTCACGGTTTTCATCCTTAGGATTTTTTGCATCAACTCTCATTTCTTTAAAATAGAGGTATGCAAAAACATCTGCTGATGAAAGGCTTCCGCCCGGATGACCTGCTTTTGCGCCGTAGGTGCTTTCGATAATTCCCATTCTGATTTTAGCAGCATAGGAGGAAAGCATTTTTTTTGTTTCCTTTTCCATAGTATATACTCCTATATATAAATATTAATCAACCTGTGTGTAGAAGGTGTCAAGAACAGTTTCAAGTGTTAATTCCTCATCAGGATAAAACTCGGCGTAAACATAGTCAGCATAATCTATTCTTTCGCTTTCCTTCATTTCACCCTGCAGTGTTTCGGTTTCAAAATCTCTGATACCTTTTGAAACCAGAAGGGATGCAAGGTAGGTAACATTTGACAAGTCCATATTTGTTGTGCTGTATTCTGATGCAGTGTTGTAAAGCTTGCTTACAATACTGAAATCATTAAGTACAGCAGGCAATAACTGGTTTGCAAATGCTTTGATATATTGAGTTTGACGTGCTGTTCTGTTAAGCGATGCGTCAATAGTCTGCATATCTCTTTGTCTGACATAGCTTTCTGTCAGATCACCTGTTAAGTGAACCTTGTCACCAACCTTGATGCCTAAATTGTCAAAGTCATAAAGTGACTCAACGGTAACACCGCCAATTGCATCATTAATTGGTGCAATACCATCAAGATCAAGTACAAAGTACTTGTTAATAGGCACATTATAAAGAATACGTGAAATGGATGTTGTAACGTTGTTAGCCGATGATTCCTTGCCGTCGCCATAGGCGAAGCTTAAGCAAAGCTGAAGCTTTTCGTTTCTAAGGAAAATATTATTTTCGCTGTATAAATCGACATCAACCATTGTGTCACGGGGAACGGATATAGCTTTGGCTCTGCCTGTTTTCGTATCAACAGTTAAAATGATGTCGGCATCAGCTTGTCCGGCAGTACCGATAACGGATTCAGTGCCAAGCTGACGTTTGTCAACACCTATAAAAGCGATAGCAACAACATCTTTGTTGTAAACGTACTTGTGACCCTCGTGCTCAATTACTTCCTCATAATTGGTTTGAGTTGTTACGTTTACAAAGCCGCTTTTACCCTTTTGCTCAAGATAAATAACTGTTCCCGCAACAGCAATAACAAGTATAAGCAGAAGAGCTAAAAAAGCAATAGCAATTTTTGCGGCTGCAGACATCTTTTTTTTCTTTTTCTTATGGCTTGAAGAATGTCTGCTGCTTGAGTGATGGCTGCCTGATGAGTGGTGGCTGCCTGATGAGTGGTGGCTGCCTGATGAGTGGTGGCTGCTCGATGAATGATGGCTGCCTGATGAATGATGATGGTGATGATGAGGCGTGTTCTCTTGAAGAGTCAGTTTCAAGTTTTCTTGGTTTTCAACGGGCTCAGTTATAGAATTATCATCAGAAACATCAAACACTAAGTCATCATTTAAATTAGGATCAATAGGTTTGTTCATCTTTTACTAATACTCCACATACAAGATATCTGCTGCTTTTTTGATTTGTTATACAGGTTGAAAGAACAACGATTTTGCTGTTTTCGTTAATTTCCTTATCAAGCTCTGTTCTTACATTTTTTAAAGCAGAGGTTGGGTTTGATATATATTCCTCAAATTCCTTAAACTGCAATGTATCAGCAAAATTGAAGGAATTCATAATATGACGGTCATCATATTTAAAGGCTGAAATTACTTGGTATGTTAATTTTTTTTCAGGTGTGTAAATATAAAAGTAGGGGTGGTTATTGAAAAAGTCTTCCTTTTCAAATCTGTGAAGGGTGGTAAAGAAGGTGTCACCATAGCCGTTGTGACCATAAATAACAGTTACTCTGTCATTAAAGGTTTTTGTGTTGGCAGACTCGGTATAAACAGCACCGCTTGCTGACCAGCTTTTATCCTCAGCAGAATGTTTTAAATAAAACTCATCATCTACAGTACTCTGCACAATTGGGTAGTCAACATTCGTATCGTCGATTTTGATGTATGCGTAAATATCACTGTTGCCTGCTTGCAGAGTTGCAAAATCAATAGGATTTTTAACCTTTTCCTCAACACTGCTTACAGTTGTGGGCGCGGTTGTGTCTGTCGGTGCTTCATTGATGCGATCGTTATAAAACTGAATACCGAAATAAACACCGCAAAATATCAGAGTGAATACGACTAAAAATATTATAATAAGCTTGGTCTTTTTCTTCTTTTTATCCTCATTATAATATTTCTGATAAGCTTCATCATTTTTATTTATATTATTGTCTGGCATAAAATCACCTAATACACTAAAAAGACCTGTTTACCATAAAGGCAAACAGGCTTTAATTTAATTATTAATTATTCAGCATCTCTTTTTTTAGTAGCTGAAAGAACTGCAATACCTGCACCTGCAACAGCAATGCTACCAGCGATTACTGATGTAGCAACACCAGTGCTTGGTGATTTTGAAGAATCATCTTTTTTGGTTACGCCTGTAGTAGTTTCAGCAGATTTAACCTTAACATTTATGATTACTTTACCGTCTTCATAAGCTTTTTTAGCTTCTGGATTTAAAAATATAATGCTGAAAGAACCATCTGCGTTTTCAATAAGAGTATAGTCAACACCTTCTACAAAGCCGAGCTCCTCAAGGTTAGTTGTCCAGCCCTCAACAGTTCCATCGCCTTTATATTCAAAGTCAATTTTGTTTTCATCATCCGGATCCGGAGAGTAAGTAACATCGTTTGTGGTTGATCCACCGTTAACTGTTATTGTTGGTCCTTTAGGCTTCGCTGTTGTAGCTACAGGGCTTGGAGCAGCCATAGCTGGGAGAACTGATACTGCAAAAGCAGAAACAGCCATTATTGCAGCGAGTATTACTGATAAAATCTTTTTCATAAATAACACCTCATAAATATAGTTTAATATTTAACATAACGATTTAGCTAAATTATAGCACTAATGTTCAAGTTTGTAAAGTCCTTTTTGTTTTAATTTTAAACAAAATTTTTACATACTACAGGTTGTGGTGAATTAAGAAAAATTGTCACTATATATGACATTCCTATATAAAACAGCTTGATTTTATCAGCTTAATTTTGCTTTTCCTGTGCACAGCTCGTAATATCTTCCCTTTAATTCCAGTAAATCGCCGTGACTTCCGCGTTCAATTATTTCACCGTTTTCAAGCACCATAATGGCATTTGAATTTCTTACGGTTGAAAGTCTGTGTGCAATTACGAATACGGTTCTGCCAATCATCAGTCTGTCCATACCGTGTTCGATATGCAACTCTGTGCGTGTGTCAATTGAACTTGTTGCCTCGTCAAGAATCATAACCGGTGGGTCAGCAACTGCAGCTCTTGCAATTGCAAGAAGCTGACGCTGTCCCTGTGAAAGGTTTTCGCCGTCACCTGTTATAACCGTGTTGTAGCCATCAGGTAATCGTTTGATAAAGGAATGAGCTGATGCAAGCTTTGCAGCCTCAATACATTCCTCGTCTGCAGCATCAAGTCTGCCGTATCGGATATTGTCCATAACAGTGCCTGTGAACATATGTGTATCCTGCAAAACTATTGCAAGGCTTTTTCTTAAATCACTCTTTTTGATGCGTTTAATATCAATTCCGTCATATGTTATTGAGCCGTCCTGTATATCATAAAAGCGGTTGATAAGGTTTGTAATAGTGGTTTTGCCTGCACCGGTTGAGCCTACAAAGGCTATTTTCTGTCCCGGTTTAGCATAAAGGTTAATATCCTTTAATACCTGCTTTTCAGGCACATAGCTGAAATCAACATTCTCAAATACAACCTTACCTTCCACAGGTGTTCTTTTATCACCGTCAATCCAGAACCATTTTTTGCCTTCATTTGTCTTTTCTTCAAGGAGTGTTACGGTGCCGTTATCGACTTCGCTTTCCATATCCATAACTTCAAAAACACGTTCAGCACCTGCTAAAGCAGAGAAAATGTTATTCATCTGGTTCATAATCTGGTCAATTGGCTGTCTGAATTGTTTGGTATAACTCAAAAATGTAAAGAATGTACCTACATCAAGAGAGCTCACAAGAACAAGAATTCCGCCTGTAAGTGCGATTGTTGCATAGAGTGCATTGTTAATACCTGTTGAGCATGGTCCCATTATGCCTGAATAAAAGTTTGCGTTTGTAGCAACCTTGCGATATTTGGTATTAAGCTCATCAAATTCTTCATTAGCCTTAGCTTCGTGATTGAATACTTTAACGATTTTCATACCTTCAATAGTTTCTTCAATATTTCCATTCATAGCACCGAGTGCTGCCTGCTGTGCAGTAAAGTACTTTTTGGTGTGCCTAGCAATATTTATTGAATTTAAAATCATGATTACAAGGAAAACGAGTGCCACAATAAACAACTGCCATTTTAGAATAATCATCATAGTAACAATACTGACAAATGAGAATATTGATGAAATGAACTGAACAATTGTCTGTTCAAGCATCATCTGGATGTTGTCAACGTCATTGGTAAATCGGCTCATAATTTCGCCGTGTGTTTTTGAGTCAAAATACTTCAGCGGAAGGGTCTGTAAATGGTCAAATAAGTCTTTTCTGATTAGATTAGTTGTTTTATATGCTATTGATACCATTATTCTTGACTGAATAAATGTGAACAAAGATGCACCAATATAAAAAGCAGATACAATTGCAAGGTTTGTTAAAAGCTGACGTGTGCCTGTTGTGGCGAAATTGCCGGCCTTGATTGATTCTTCTACGCCGTTTAATATTGGTTTAAGCCAGTATGATGCACCTGTTGAACACAGAGTGCTGAATATAAGCATCAATATGACAACAAGTAAAAGCAGCTTGTTGTTACCGATATATTTTAAAATTCTTGATAGCGTTTTTTTTGCGTTTTTGGGCTTTTGAGTTGCCGGTCCTCTGCCCGGAGGTCCCATTGGTGGCATTATTCAAGCACCCCCTTTTGCTGTGTTTTGTAGATTTCCTGATAAATTTCATTGTTTGCAAGAAGATAATCATTATTGCCGATTGCATCAATCCTACCTTCATCAAGAACAATAATTTCATCAGCATCTTTAACTGATGAAATTCTTTGAGCAATGATAAGAACAGTTGTATCCTTGAGTTTTGTGTAAAAGCTTTCTCTGATTTTTGTTTCGGTTGCTGTATCAACAGCTGATGTTGAGTCATCAAGTATAAGAATCTTAGGATTCTTAATCATTGCTCTTGCAATACAAAGTCTTTGCTTTTGACCGCCTGACAGGTTTAAACCACCCTGTGAGAGATCTGTATCATATCCGTTTGGCTGTGCCATGATGAAGTCATGAGCCTGTGCAGCCTTGCATGCTTCAACAATTTCTTCGTCTGTTGCATCAGCCTTGCCCCATCGGATGTTATCTTTGATTGTGCCGCTGAAAAGAACATTTTTCTGCAGCACAACACCTGTTAATTCACGCAGTGCAGTTAAATCGTATTTTCTTACATCAACACCATCAATTAAAATCTCACCATCAGTTACATCGTAAAGACGGGGAATGAGGTTGACAAGCGAGGATTTACCGCATCCTGTTGAACCGATAATTCCCACAATACTGCCCGGTTTAGCTTTGAAATTGATGTTTTCAAGAACAAGTTCCTTTGAATGATAACCAAAATTAACATTTCTGAATTCAATTGCACCCTTCGGATTTTCGGGAATAAATGCATTTTCCGGATTCACAATGTCAATCTCTGTATCCAATACCTCAACAACACGGTCGCCACAGGCTTTGGCTCTTGTCAGCTGAAGCAGGAACATGGAAACCATCATAATGTTCATTAATACCTGAATGATATATGATGACAGAACGGATATTTCACCAACATTCATCATACCTGCAGCAGCATCTTTAGCGCCCTTGTAGTAAATATAAACGATTACAATATTCATCATAAGCATCATAATCGGCATAAGGGTTACAATTAATCCGGCTGCTTTAGAGCCTTGTTTTGCAAGATCATCTGATGATTTATGAAATTTTTCTTTTTCCTCTTCTTCTCTTACAAATGCTTTAACAACTCTTATTCCAATCAGATTTTCCTGAACAACTCGGTTAACAGCATCAATTTTCTTCTGCATTTTCTGGAACATAGGAAAGCCGAATTTAAGTACCAGAACAACAATAATCAAAATAATCGGAAGCATAATCAGAAGAATAACTGAAAGACGTGCATTGATTGAAACTGCAAATATTGCCGAAACAATCAAAAGAGCAGGAGCACGCACCAGCATTCTGAGTGACATCATAACCGTGTTTTGCAGCATTGTTACATCGTTTGTCATTCTTGTTGTAAGAGATGCTGTTGAAAATGTATCAATATTTTTAAATGAAAATTCGCTTGTTTTAGCATACAAATCTTTTCTTAAGCGATATGAAAACTTCTGGCTTGCAGCTGATGATGCTTTCATGGTTGCAAGTCCTCCGCAAAGTCCTAAAATTGCAAGAGCAAACATAGACAGACCTATTTTTATAACATAGGCTTTAAGGTCCGTGTTTCCTGCATCGGAATCTGAAACGTTAGTGTAAATAACATTTGCAATTGACGGGAGGGCAAGCTCGCATATTGCCTCAATAATCATACCTGAGGCACTTATGATTGCAAGACCCCATAAGCCATTCATATATTTTGCAAGTTTTTTAATCATTCATCTTCACTCCTTTCAAGCAGATTGCCGATAACGCGATCAAGCATATCTGTCAGCATTTCGGATTCGCTGGGTGTTAAATTTTTATTCAAAGTTGCTTCAAGCGCATCCATTCTTTTTCTGATATGCTCAGGTGCCTTTTTTGCTTTTTCTGTTGGATAAAGGCGGGTAATTCTTGCATCGTTTTTGTCCTGCTTTTTTAAAATGAATCCCGCTTTCTCCATCCTTTTTACAGATACACTGGCTGTTGCGGTTGAAACCTCCAGCTTTTCAGCAAGCTTGCTTAATGTGATACCCTCATTATCAATCAACAAAAAAATAATATCCTGCTGACCCGAAAACAGTCCCTGTTCAGCTGCGGCTTCGTTGAATTTTTGACGAAGCAGCCTTGACAGGCACATAATTCTTGGACCAATCATACCCCTTGGCGGGGGCGCATGGTGTTTTTTTAATCTCATAAAACTATCCCTCGGCAGTTAATTTAGTCGACTAACCTTAGCCGACTAACGATTATTATATCATTAATGCATAAAAAGTCAAGTTAATGGTTGTAAACTATTTATGAATGTGTTAAAATAGTCAAATGCAAAAAGGTCGTCTTAAATATTAATAGGTATGTGACTATGAATTTATATGATATTAACACTGTAAAAAGAATACTTTCAAAGCATGGCTTTACTTTTTCAAAGGCTTTGGGTCAGAACTTTCTGATTAATCCCGATGTCTGTCCTGCTATGGCAGACAGTCTTTGTGCAGGTGATAAAACCGGAGTTATTGAAATCGGTCCCGGATTAGGTGTACTTACTAAGGAGCTTTGCCGTGTTGCAAACAAGGTTGTAAGTATTGAGCTTGACAAAAGATTATTGCCTGTGCTGGGCGAAACACTGGCAGATTGTGATAATCTTGAGGTTGTCAATGCTGATGTTATGGAGCTTGATTTAAAACAGCTTATCCGTGAAAAGTTCAGTGATTGTGACACTGTTAAAGTATGTGCAAATTTGCCATATTATATAACCTCACCTATTATTATGATGCTGCTTGAAAGTGAGCTGCCTATTGACGAAATTGTTGTTATGGTGCAGAAAGAGGCAGGCGAAAGGCTTTGTGCACAGGTTGGAACCCGCGGTGCAGGTGCCGTCACCGTTGCGGTTAATTATTATGCTGAAAGTGAAATTCTTTTTGATGTTATGCGTGACAGCTTTATGCCGAGCCCAAAGGTTGACAGTGTTGTTATCAGACTTAAAGTCAGACGTCAGCAGCCTTTTGATATTAAGGATAAAAGGAAATTTTTTACCACAGTAAGGTGTGCTTTTTCACAGAGAAGAAAAACCGCTTTAAACAGTATTTCAAATACAATGGGTGTTTCAAAAGCAGATGCGGCTGCTGTTTTTGACAGTCTTGGTATTGAACCGAATGTGAGAGCTGAAAAGCTGACGATGGATGATTTTGTTAAAATTTCCGAATTGATTTGAATATTTTGTATTGAGGTGATGTTTTAGTATGAGAGATAATACTCAGGTTTTTGAAAATTACAAGGTACCGAAGGCAGTAGCCACAATGGCTGTGCCCAGTATGCTTGGTATGCTTATTAATATTGTATACAATCTGGCAGATACATTTTTTGTAGGTCAGACAGGCGACAGTAATCAGGTTGCTGCTGTTAGTGTTTCCATGCCGCTTTTTTTGATGTTCCTTTCAGTGGGTAATCTGTTTGGTGTTGGCGGCTGTGCATTTATCAGCCGTTCTCTCGGTGAGGGTAAACAGGACAGAGTAAAAAAAATCAGCAGCTTTTGTATTTATACATCAATAGCAGTCGGCATTATAATTGGTGTAATTTATTTATTTTTAAAAGAGCCGCTGTTATATCTGGTTGGTGCCAGTGAAAATACAATAGGCTATGCAGTTGACTATCTTAAGTGGGTAGCACTGGGTTCTCCATTTGTTGTAATTTCTATTACGGTGTGCAATCTTGTGCGTGGTGAAGGTGCTGCAAAAACATCAATGCTCGGAATGGTTCTGGGTCAGATTGTTAATATTGTTTTAGACCCTATATTCATTCTTTCAAACGGTGACAAGCTGTTTGGATTCAATATGCCATTTGGATTTGGCTTAGGTGTTGCAGGCGCGGCAATAGCTACTGTAATCGGTAATATTTGTTCAGTTATTTTCTTCCTTATTTACTTTTTAAGGGGCAAGAGTATTTTAAGCATTACTCCTGCACGCTACACATTTAAGGATGGTGTGGCAAAGGGTGTTATCAGTGTCGGCTTGCCGGCAAGCCTTAACAATCTGCTTATGAGTATTTCAAATATTATTGTTAATATTGTGCTTGTTTCGTACGGAGATAATGCTGTTGCAGCAATGGGTGTTGCGATGAAAGCGAATATGCTTGTTGTAATGCTTCAGATTGGTTTGGGTCAGGGTGTTCAGCCGTTAATCGGCTATTGCTATGGTGCAAAAAATTATCAGCGAATGAAGCATTGTATGCGTTTCAGTATGGTTTGCAACGTGGTTATAGGTACAGTTATGACACTGTTCTATGTTGTGTTTAAAGAAAATGTTATCAGTATGTTTATTGATGATGCACAGGTTGTTGAGCTTGGTGTTAAAATGCTTGTTGCATTAATGAGTCCGGGTCCGATTATCGGTATAATGTTTGTGCTCAACTTTGCTTTCCAAGGAATGGGCAAGGGAATTCAAACCTTAATTCTTTCTGCCGGAAGACAGGGTCTTGTTTATATACCGCTTCTGTTTATTCTTAACGCAACTGTAGGTCTTGACGGTATTGTCTGGACACAGGCAACCGCCGACTTTGCTTGCGTAGTAATGAGTCTTGTTATGTGGCTGGTTGTTAAAAAGGGAATAAAAAAAGAAACATTACAGCAAAACAACTGATTTTTATATAGCTTGAAAGTGGTGAAAGAATGAGAATTGAGAAAATGAATAAAAATAGAGGAGAGGGACTTAAAGAAATTTTTGTTCCTCAGTTACTGACTCATCCTCATTTTATGTACTATTGTATAAATAAATCAGAGCGTTCTGAATTTATAAATGACTTTTTAAATTTTTATTTATACAGTTGGGCAGAGCAAGGGCAGTTGTTTTCTTCAACAAATGTTAAAATTATTGCATCCCTTGTGGATATAAATTCTTTTGAATATAAATTTCACGGCAAAAATGCTTTTAAGCTTAAGCATAACAAAAACGCATCAAAAATTTTTATTCACCGTGAAAGTGTTGAAAATATAACTAAAATTTTAGTTCCTCCAACGATTGAAGCAAGAATTCTGACCCTATATTGTTTCGCCGCTATTGATGTTGATGAATTAAAGACTCTGATTGCAGAGATTAAATCCGTTGCAGAAAAAGAAGGCTTTGCCGTTGTTTATGAAACCTTTTCACGCAAGCTTATTGAGTTTATGGAATCAATGGGCTTTGAAACGGCTTATCAAAGACCGTTTCTCGATACTCAGTTTATGCAAACCCTTATGGTTTATAATATTAAATCTAAATAACAAAATAACCCCACAGATTTTTAGTTATTGTGTAATAACGAAGTTTTACAGACCGACGGACAATATCGCCCATCACTTTGCTTAGCTTATAATGAATTTTATGGAGGTAACAATTATGATTGGTGACATTGTTACAGTGACGATCGACAGACCACTTGGAAGTTATCACCCGGAACATAAGGATATGTATTATCCGATTAATTATGGCTATATTAAAGGAATTATCGCACCGGATGGAGAGGAACAGGATGCTTACATATTAGGTGTAAATGAAGCCGTTAAGATATTTACCGGTAAAATTATTGCAATCATTCGCAGATTAGATGATATAGAAGAAAAGTGGGTTGTATGTCCTGAAAATTACACTTTTAGCAAAGATGAAATAATGGAACAAGTAAAGTTTCAAGAGCAATATTTTCAGACAGAAATTATACTGTAAATTCCATGTATAACAGTAGCAAGCAACTGACTTTTTATACAATCAAACATAATTTGAAACCCCACGGATTTCTTGTCCGTGGGGTTTTAGTTTAATCAGATATTTGGTTTTTCAAAAATATTCCGTGTTCAAGCTGATATTGTTCCTGCTCTTCTTTTGTTATGACAATTTTTTTCTCCTCGCCGTCAGGATTGATTATTAAATTACCGTCAATATCCCAGTAACAGCTGAGCGCCCAATAAAGGTGCTCGCCGTCGGCTGTTATTATTTCGTATATATTGTCAGTAAATTCAACATTTTCTTCTATGTCCGTATTAAAGCAAATCAGGCAGCCGCCTTTGTTCAAATATGCATTCATATTATAAAACATTTTGCCGTTGTCACCAATATATCGACTTGTTAAATCATCACTGTTTTGGTGATAAGCAGTTCCGTTCTCGTCATATAGAATGACTTTATGTTCACATTCGTATTCATTTCCGAAAATATCAAAATAACGGATTTCTTCCTGTTCTGTATCTTTTTCAGAGGTGTTTGTGATGTAAGACATATCATTCTTAATCTGATGAAGATTATACAGCGACAAGCCGAGAGTGGTGCCTGCAAAGCATAGAAGCAACAGTATTACGACTATAATAGTGAAGGCTGTTACCTTATTCGGATTGCTTTGATTGTATTTTTTGGCAATAGTCTTTTTAACAGTGTTTCTGTAAATAACATAGAGCAAAAGCGTTACAACAACAGCAATTATTAACGGCAGAAATAAAACATCAATAATTACTCTAAGACTGTACATAAATCAGATTATAATTCTGCAATCAGCTCAATCTCGCAAAGAACACCCTTTGGCAAATCCTTAACAGCTACACATGAGCGTGCAGGCTTTGATGTGAAATAAGTGCCGTAAATCTCGTTGAATTTTGCAAAGTCATTAATATCTGCTAAAAAGCAAACGGTTTTAACAACCTTATCCATTGTGGTGCCGGCAGCTTCAACAACAGCCTTAAGGTTTTCACAAACCTGTGTTGTCTGCTCTTCAATTGTTTTTGCCTCAACCTCATTGGTTACAGGGTTAATTGCAATCTGACCTGATGTGAAAAGAAGACCATTAGCCTTAACTGCCTGTGAGTAAGGTCCGATTGCGTTTGGTGCGTTATTTGTGCTTACATATTCCATAATGATTTAAACCTTTCTTATTATAATAGTATATATTAATCGCAAACCTCAAAGCCTGCTGATTTTAATGCCTGTTTAATCTGAACAATGTGGTGATAATTTCTGGTTTCAACACCGATTTGAAGATAGCAGTCGGTGATGTTCATGTCAAGATCTGTGCTGTCATAGTTTACTGAAACTACGTTTGCACCCTGCTCTGCAATGATCTGGCTTACACCTGAAAGCTGACCCGGTTTGTCTGACAGGGCAATTGTGATGTTAGCAGTTCTGCCGCCCATTTTAAGACCACGCTCAATTACACGTGAAAGAATTGTAACGTCAATATTACCGCCTGATACAAGACAGCAAACCTTTTTGCCTGCAATGTCAGGAATTTTTCCGTTCATAACAGCGGCAACAGGTACAGCACCAGCACCCTCGCTGATAAGCTTCTGCTGTTCCATAAGCGTTAAGATTGCCAAAGCAATTTCATCATCACTTACAGTTACAATACCGTCAACATATTTTTGTGTTAACTCAAAGGTTAAGTCACCCGGTGTTTTAACTGCAATACCGTCGGCAATTGTCTGTACCTTTGACAGTGTTTCAATTTCGCCGTCAACAATGGATTTTTCCATTGACGGAGCACCTGCAGCCTGCACACCATAAACCTTGCAGTTTGGGTTAATCTGCTTGATTGTGTATGCAACACCTGCAATAAGTCCGCCGCCGCCGATTGGTACTACAACTGCATCAACATCCGGCAGCTGTTCTAAAATTTCAAGTCCGATTGTGCCCTGACCTGCAATAACATCCGG
>CAYNGP010000024.1:0-9578 GCA_964396885.1 uncultured Bacteroides sp.
TTTCAAGAAATGTATTTATAATTCTTGGTGCCTGAGAATGCCATATCGGATATCCTAAAACGATTGTGTCATATTTATCCATGTCCTTCACATTTCCTAAAATTGCAGGACGAGCAGATAAATCATTCTGCTCTTTGTCAGCTCTGCCGTTTGTATAGTATGCTAAATCCTCATCAGTATAAGGCTGTTCAGCGGTTATTTCATATATATCTGCATCAAGTATTTCTGCGACATTTTGTGCAATCTTCTTTGTTGTGCCTGTTGCAGAGAAGTATACAACTAAAATATTTGACTTCATTTGTGTATTTTCCCCCGTTTCATTTTCAGCCGGTTGTTCACTATTAGAAATGCTGACTTCGTTTTTATCTGATGTTGAAATTGTTTCTTTTTCAATCGGTTTGGATGTGCTGTTTGAACAGGCTGAAAAAGTAAAAATCAATAATAGTGATAATATAATAATGCTTATTCTTTTAATCATTCATTTTCTCCTTTAGTTGCAATTAACAAATATGCCATATTCTTACCCAGATTTTTCATAGTTTCTATGCCTTCTTCATCTTGCTCTACTTCAGCAGGAAGTCTGCCATATGCCATATTCCAATATGATGAGCCGACTGTAAACATATCCTGTAAAAGGAAAAAGTGATTCATTGAATCAATAGTATTAAGTGCTCCGCCTCGCCTTGCAGATGCTACTGCTGCGCCAACCTTATGCTTTAAAAGTCCTTTGTTCATATCTGTAATAACAGAAGCTCTTTCTAAGAATGCCTGCATATTTGCCGATATATTTGCGTTGTAGACAGGTGAACCAAGAATAATTCCGTCAGCATCAACCATTTTTTCAAATACTTCACGAAAGATATCTTTTCTGTGGACACAATTCTTCTGCTTTGCACATGCCCAACACGCTTTGCAGGGTTCTATTATATTTCCTGATAGCTGAACAAGCTCAGTTTCAATACCTGCTTTATTAAGTTCTTCAAATACTGTATTTATAAGAATTGCGGTATTGCCATCTTTTCTTGCACTGCCGTTTATACCTAAAACCTTCATAAAGCTGCTCCTTCAACATATAATTAATACCAATCGTGTTTTTCATCTCTGTTGAGAGCTTTTATTTGTTTCATTTCTTCATCTGTTAATTCAAAATCAAACAGCTCAGTGTTTTCCTTAATATGCTCGGGATTGCTTGAGCCCGGTATCACTACTACTCCCTTTTGCAAGTTCCAGCGAAGAATGATTTGTGCAGATGATTTGTCGTGGCTTTCTGCAATTTCAGAAATAACCTCATCTGAAAGAAGCTCTTTGGTATGACCTCTTCCACCGAGAGGATACCAGCCCTGAACAACGATTCCAAGGCTTTGAATATAGTCAACAACATCACTGTCCTGATAGTATGGATGTATTTCATTTTGTACCAAAGCAGGCTTTATTGAAACCTGTGGCAAAAACTCTTTAAGCTCCTCAATATACCAGTTTGAAAGCCCTAAAGAGCGGATTGTGCCGTCAGAAACAGCCTTTTCCATAGCATGATAAGCTTCAACATCTCCGTTGCCCGGATGATGTAAAAGCATCATATCAATATAGCCGATATCTAATTTCTTCAATGCCTCTTCAATTGCTTTTTCAGGGTTAGAAAATTGGTCAGGATACAATTTGGTAATAACAAAAATTTCCTCTCTTGGCACACCGGAATTTCTGATTGCCTCGCCGATTTCCTCTTCATTTTCATATGCGTGTGCAGTATCAATCAGCCTTACACCATTATCAAGTGCTGATTGAACAGAGTTTTTGCATACATTATCGTGCAGACTATATGTGCCAAGACCGTATATGGGCATTTTATAGCCACTGTTCAGCAGAACTGTTTTAGTTTCAAAGTTGAAATCAATATTGTTATTCATAACATCATTTTCCTTAGTGATTTCGTTATTCTGATGTGAAATGTCACTTGCTTCTGTTTGATTTGAATGATCACTCATTGGTATTTTACTGCATGCTGACACAACAAAAACAATTGATAAAATCAGCAATGAACATAAAAATTTTTTCATATTATCACTCTGTTTCTGCTTTAATGTTTTTGATAAATTTTGCAGGCACACCGCCAACAATTGTGTTTGGTGCAACATCCTTAGTCACCACTGCACCGGCCGCCACAATAGCACCATCGCCGATTGTAACTCCCTGTAGTATTGTTGCATTAGAGCCTATCCAAACGTTATCACCAATATGAATTGCTTTAGGTATCATTGATGCTCTGTCTTTTGGGGAATGCATATGATTAAGTGTTGCAAGTGTTACCTGATGACCGATAAGAACATGATTGCCGATATAAATTCCGCCCTGATCCTGAAAATGGCAGGAGGAATTTATAAATACATTTTCACCAAGATGAATATTCTTTCCGCAGTCAGTGTAAAACGGAGGGAACAACCCAAAACCTTCCGGCACTTTTTTACCAATTAATTCTGAAAATAACTTTGCCAATTCATCGGGTGCGTGATATTTATTATTCATTTCGCAGGTTATTTCTAATGCCTCCTGACTTAATTGGTGCATAAGCTGATGTGCAGGAGAATTTGCCTTGATAACCTGCTCTGTTTTTACATATTCTAAATAATCTTTTAATTCCATAATAACTCCCTTCATTTATATTTTATATTTCAACAACTAAAATAGCAAATACTTATATTGAATAGCTAACTATAGTTGACAGGAATAGTTAAAACAATTATAATGAAAATAAGCTATGAAAGGATCGTCATATTATGGAGCTTAGAGTTTTAAAATATTTTTTAGCAGTTTCAAGAGAAGAAAATATAACCAAAGCAGCCGAGCTGCTGCATATCACGCAGCCGACACTTTCAAAACAGCTTATGGATTTAGAGGATGAAATCGGCAAAAAGTTATTCATTCGCGGCAACAGAAAAATAACCCTCACGCAGGAGGGCTTGCTGCTTCAAAAAAGAGCAGAAGAAATAGTTGACCTGGTCAGCAAAACAGAAAAAGAGCTTGAGCAATCAGATGATACCATTTCAGGTGATATATATATCGGTGCAGGTGAAACAGACTTAATCCGTTACGTAGCAAGAATGGCAAAAAATCTTCAATCGCAATATCCTCGTGTCTGTTTTCACATAGAAAGCGGAGATGCACAAAATGTATATGAACAGCTTGACAAGGGGTTAATTGACTTTGGCATTCTCTTCGGCAATATTGATATGACAAAATACAACAGCGTTGAAATTCCTGCAAAAGACACTTGGGGCGTATTAATGCCCAAAGATTGCGAGCTTGCAAAAAAAGAATTTGTTACCGCCAAAGACATAATGGATAAACCGCTTATCGTATCCCGTCAAGGTATAACAAAGGGAGAATTGCAAAACTGGTTTAAAACAAACACTGAAAAGCTGCATATTGCGGCAACCTATAATCTTCTATATAATGCATCATTGCTTGTTAAAGAAGAATTAGGCTATGCACTTTGCCTTGACAAAATTATCAATACAAAAGACAGCAATTTGTGTTTCAGACCATTAAAGCCGGCACTTGAAATAGGTGCAAGTATTGTATGGAAAAAGAATCAGATTTTCTCAAAAGCATCTGATAAATTTAAAAATTGCATCGTAAAAGAGTTAACATCAAAATATGACCAAACGGAGGAAGAGTCTTGAGAAATATAAAAATAATTAATGAACACTGGGAATTCATAAAAGACAGCAAAACCACCACCGTTGATTTACCCCACACCTGGAACGGTAAGGATGGTCAGGACGGAGGTAATGACTACTACAGAGGAACCTGTATTTATAAAAAGAACATATTCAAAACAGAATTACCTGAAGGTGAGGAATTTTATATTCAGCTTGACGGTGTAAATTCAAGTGCAAAAGTATTTTTTAATGATAAGAAAATTGCTGTTCATCACGGCGGATATTCTACATTCAGAGCAAAGCTAACCAACATTCTTGATAAAAACGAAATCAAAATTGAAGTTGATAATTCACCAAATGATTTTGTTTATCCCCAGCAGGCTGACTTTACATTTTACGGCGGAATTTACCGTGATGTTTCAATAATAGCTGTTCAAAAAAATCATTTTGATTTAGATTATAACGGTGCACCCGGTATTATGGTAACACCAAAGCTTAACGGTCAAAATGCTGACATTGAGATGCAGGCATTTGCAGAGGGTGATGTTAAATTTGAAATTGTTGCAGACAATAAGGTTATCGAAACTGTGCTTGCAAGCGGTAAAAATCCGAAAGCCTGTGTAACAATTGAAAATGCCCATTTATGGAACGGTACAATAGACCCATACTTATATACAGTAAAAGCAAGTCTTTTATCTGACGGAGAAGCAGTGGATGAAGTGTCAACTCGGTTTGGTGTACGCTCCTTTGAAATTGATCCGCAAAAGGGATTTATCCTGAATGGCAAGGAATATCCGCTCAGAGGTATATCACGTCATCAGGACAGACCTGATATAGGTAATGCACTGCTACCCGAGCATCACAAAGAGGATATTGATTTAATCTGTGAAATGGGTGCTAACACAATCCGTCTTGCTCATTATCAGCATGCACAGATTTTCTATGATTTGTGCGATGAAAGAGGCTTGGTTGTATGGGCTGAAATTCCTTACATTTCAAAGCATATGCCAAATGGTGCAGAAAACACAAAAACACAGATGACTGAGCTTATCTGTCAGAATTACAATCATCCGTGTATAGTGACCTGGGGACTTTCAAATGAAATTACCATGGGCGGCGCAAGTGATAAAAGCCTTATAAACAATCATAAAATGCTTAATGAGCTGGCGCATACTCTTGATAAAACAAGACCAACCACATTAGCGGCAATCACAATGTGCGGCACTGATGAAGAATATGTCCACATTTCCGATATACTGTCTTATAATCATTATTTCGGTTGGTACGGCGGTCATGTTTCTATGTATGGTCCGTGGTTTGATGATTTTCACAAAAAGTATCCAAACAAGGCAATCGGTATCAGTGAATACGGCTGCGAGGCTCTCAATTGGCATACTTCACACCCTGAACAGGGAGATTATACAGAAGAATATCAGGCATATTATCACGAAGAAGTTATTAAGCAGATTATGGACAGACCATACTTATGGGCAACGCATGTCTGGAATATGTTTGATTTCGCTGCTGATGCACGTTCTGAAGGCGGCGAAAATGGTATGAATCATAAAGGGCTTGTTACCTTTGACAGAAAATATAAAAAGGACAGTTTTTATGCATACAAAGCCTGGCTTTCAGACGAGCCTTTTGTCCATATCTGCTCAAAAAGATATATTGACAGAGTTGAGCCTGTAACTAAGGTTACTGTTTATACCAATCAGAATGAGGTTGAGCTGTTTGCAAACGGAGAATGTGTGGGCAAACAGACTAAAGACAAATACCCTTTCTTCTATTTTGAGGTTAAAAACGAGGGTGAAACAAAGCTTGTTGCCAAAGCAGGCAACTGCGAAGATACTGCCGTAATCAAAAAGGTTGATACATTTAACGAAAAATACAGAATGGCAGAAGAAGGCGCTGTTATCAATTGGTTTGAAATTGACACACCTGCAGGCTATCTTTCAATCAACGATACACTCGGCGATATTCTGGCAACCTTCAGAGGAAAGCTTGTTCTGCTTATTATGCTACCAATGCTGAAAAAGGCTTTACCGGGAAACGATGATAAACCAAAAAGCAAAAAGGACAAAAAGTCAGGCACAGGCATCTCTGCAGCAGGCTTTAAGATTAACAAGACAATGATAGAGATTGCTAAGGGCTTTGCACTCAAGCGTGCGTTCTCTATGCTCGGTGCTAAGTTTACCAAAGAACAAATACTCGGATTAAATAAAAAGCTGAATAAAATTAAAAAGAAGCACTAAAACAAGAAAAATGTAAAAAGGCAGAAAACTGTTTTACAGTTTTCTGTCTTTTTATCATTAAATGGTTAAGCCTAATTTATATGCCTCTTCAAGCTTTTCTTTGCCCTCAGCAGTATGATCAATATCACCAATCTCAAATACGCCGCCGCAAAGAACCTTGCCAAGGCTGTTCCAGTGCATATGCTTCATAAGATTATCATACCAATATGCTGTTTCATTAAAGCCATGCCCTTCAGCAGCCATAAGGAGTATGCAGTCCTTTTCAGGATTTGCCAAATTCTCATTACATTCCGCAACGGCAAAAAGTCTGTCAAATGCACATTTGAGCTGACCGCTTATCGTCCAGTAATACAGCGGTGATGCAAGAACCACTATATCAGCCTCTCTGTAAGCCGGATAAATTTTGAGCATATCATCCTTCTGAACACAAGGACTGTCAAAATCCTTACCGCCTTTGCAGCATCCAAGGCAGCCGTGAATATCCATTTTCTGCAAATCAAAGCAGACAACCGTATTCCCTGCTTCCTCTGCTCCTTTTGTAAATGCTTTAATCAAAGAAACGGTATTACCTGTCATTCTCGGACTGCCGTTTAAAACAACAATTTTCTTATTCATAAAAACACCTCATTGACTGAACTATAATTTATGATATAATTGTATCATAAATCAAATTATAGTAAAGTACGCACATTTAAGTAATATACTATCATTAAAGAAAGTGTAAATATTATGATAAAGAATTATATTGAAAATGCAAATTTTGAAGACACAGGATTCAGCTACACGCTGTCATTAATAAGCGGTAAATACAAAATGGTGATTTTGTACTGCCTTATGGAATATAAAGTGGTCCGCTTTAACGAACTGCAAAGATATATTAAAACCATTTCCTATAAAACATTGAGTGCAAATTTAAAAGAGCTGGAAAATGATAAATTGATTCATAGAGAAGAATATCCCCAAATACCGCCAAAGGTTGAATACAGTCTTACGGAAAGAGGCAAATCACTGGTCAAGGTTTTGGATGAGCTTTGTATCTGGGGTGAAGAAAACAAATAAGATTTAGAAAGGATAAAAAATATGAACTTTGATATAAAAAAATTAATGTGGACAAGAGCACCTGAAAACTACTCTATTGATACTGATAAAATAGAAATAATCACCGAACCACATACTGATTTATGGCAAAAAACCTATTATCATTTTATAAATGATAATGCACCTGTTTTACAGATTAAAACGGATGAAAAATATTTTTCATTCATAGTTAAAACGGAATTTGACAGTAAGCACCGTTTTGATCAGTGCGGTATCGTTATGTATCTTGACAGTGAAAACTGGTTAAAAGCATCTATAGAATACGAAAATGAACAATTTCAGCATTTAGGAAGTGTTGTAACGAACAATGGATATTCCGACTGGGCAACAACAGAAATTGATGCATCCATCAAATCCATGTGGTATAGATTCAGCCGCAGGAATGACGATTATTGTATTGAATGCTCAACCGACGGAATAAATTATAAGCAAATGCGTATCTGTCATATGTATAAGGGTAATGATACGATTCAATTTGGACTATATGCCTGCAGCCCTGAAGACTCATCATTTAAAGCAACCTTTACTAATTTTGAAATAACTGAATGTAAATGGTTGGCTCACAACGGCCAGGCACCTGATGAAAATTTATAATTGCTAAACTAAAAGGCAAGGATTTTAATTCCTTGCCTTTTATGCGTGTATAGTATTATTTTTTATTTACTACAAGCTTTCTTTTATCCGCTTTGCTCAGGCATATTACAGGATCAAAATCCATATTGCCTTTATTTTCAAAGCTTACTGAAACAACATTTTTATCGCATAAAACTTTAAACATTAAATGCACACAATGATTATCAAGATAATCAAAGCTATGTCCGTCATCCGTGAAAAATTCACTTTCAAAGGAGCCTTCTTCCAAAGGATAAACAGTAAATACAATTTTTTCTTTACTGTTAAATCCATATGCTTCCTCGTCAGTAGGAAGCACACATCCCCTGCGAACAAAATACGGCATTTTGTCTGTCGGTGCAATTGACAGTTCTACAATCTGTCCACCTGCATATATTTTATCACCCAAGCACCAATCATCACCCTTTGGGAGATAAGCACACACTTTATTTACACCCTCATCAAAAGCAAAGGCAACCAAAACATCTCTGCCAAGCATCATTGAATTTGTATATGAATAAAGCTCTTCATCATCATAATAAAGGAACGCAGGTGCATTCATAGGTATTTCTTTTTCAACTGCATAATAAGCACAACTGTACAGATAAGGCAAAAGCTGTTTACGCTGAGCAAATAATCCTTGCACAGACTGAATAATGTCAGGATAGCTCCATGGCATTGTTGCAGAGCCGTCTGAATTCCATGAATGGATTGTTAATCTCGGCTCAAAAATTCCGTGCTGAAGCCATCTTAATAAAAGCTCACGAGATGGCATATCACCGCTGAATCCGCCAAGATCATGGCCATAAAAATACATGCCTGACAGTGACATTGTAAGACCGATATTATGACAATAACGCAAATCAGAAAATTCTGTTCTGTTATCACCTGACCAGGTTTGCGCAAAACGTCTTACCGCTATATTACCGCTTCTTGTTGATAAAAATGGTCGCAAATTCGGATTTTTCGTAATC
The DNA here is from genome assembly GCA_964396885.1 of uncultured Bacteroides sp. GTDB lineage: Bacteria > Bacillota > Clostridia > Oscillospirales > Acutalibacteraceae > Eubacterium_R. The sequence goes on from CAYNGP010000024.1 coordinate 8,596, forward strand.
TGTGCCTGATAAGAAGATGCAACCATAAGATATGTAAGTATCGGTCTTATACGGCTTGCTTGAACCACAGAACCATCAAAGCCTGCTGCCATTGCATCACAATCTTTAATATCAAATTCGTTATTATCATTCCATGTTGCAATAATTCCGTAATCAAGCAACGTTTCGGTTACCTTGCTTTTCCAGAAATCAAAAGCATCGGTATTTGTAAAATCAAGATAACTGCCATATCCGTCCCAGAATTCAGTTATAAACGGAGTGCCATCCGGATTTTTGACAAACCAGCCTTTATCTGCAATTTCGTTATACATTGGGTGATTATCAAGAAAAGCAGGCTTTATATTGGGTATGATTTCAATTCCTTTATCTGAAAAATCTGAAATGAATTTTTCAGCATCAGGGAATTTTTCTTTATTCCAGTTAAATACATAACGCTGATTTCCGATAGATGTATAGCCGGATGAAAGATAAAAGCCGCCGCAGGACAAACCATATTCTTTTAGTTTGTCAATGAACGCATACATTTTTTCCTGAGATTTAGGTGCATCCGTATAAGCCATTGTGCTTGCACAGTAATCAAAGCTCCACTTAGGCGGAAGAGGCTGCTTGCCGCAAAGCTTTGCAAACTGCTGCAGAATTGAAAGTTTTGTACCAAAAAACACATAGTAAACAAGACAGTTATCTTCTGTCTTAAAGTATTTATAAGGCTCGTAATAATTATTTATTTCCTTGCCTAAATCAAAGTATGATGTATCTGACGTATCATAAAAAATGCCATAACATCCCACAGAATTTTCGCATATGTAAAAGGGTATATGCTTATAAAGCGGATCACTTTCCTTGGCATCATAGCCCATACAATCCGTCGTTTCAATTCTGAATGCTCTGCCTGCTTTATTCAGTTCTCCACCCTTATCACCAAGTCCGAAAATTCTTTCATCTGCCATTCGTGATATATAATGATAAGTTTCTCTGCCGAATTC
>CAYNGP010000024.1:9588-24131 GCA_964396885.1 uncultured Bacteroides sp.
AAATTATAAGCAAGAGGGGCTCTGTCACAAAACAAAACGGAATCATTCTTATAATATTTCAAAAGGAAATTATTCGGATTCATTTCAAGCTTTATTCCGTTTGGCAAAACAAAGCTATGAATATCACTGTTTAAATCCTTCTCAGGAGCACACAATGCAAAACCATCTGTACTGAGTCTGCTGCGTCCTGTTTTTGAGAAAACATTATTTGGATTCACTGAAAAAGTGGGTAATATATCAGCTTCACTTTTATAAATTGCAACACGTATACAGCTTTCGCTTACAAAATCAATACGTGCTGTATTGCTGCCGCAGGAATACTGAACAAAGCTTTCGGCATGTTTTGTCAGCTCAAATAAATGATTGAATTTACTCATTATCCCATTCCTTTACTTGTAAAAGTACTATGAATATTTTTTAAAGTATCCCATGGTGCTGAATGTGTATTTTCACAAAAATGCATAGGATGTTTATAATCAGCCTGCCATTTTGGTATTGCATTGCAGTTTGGATTTCCACTCTTTACAAAAGCACATATTGCCTTTGAAAGCTGGTTTGAAATTTCATAATCAATTTTTTCAAAGGGACGCCAATTAAAATCAAGAGTTGAAAAGGCATAAAGCAAATCGGCAGAATGCCATGCTCCGCTGCCATCACCAGGCAGCTTGCGTGTGAAATTATAAATATAACACTTGTTTTTATTATTTTTTTCTACATATCTGCCCCATTTTTTATGAATACCCTGAAGCACAATAGGAATCATATCCGTACAGGTTGAACCAATAATATATGGCACATCTGAAATCGTATTAATCGTAAAACCGTCTTTTTTCAGGAGTGCACCATCATACACAGGCAAAGTATAAGGCATACTGAATTTTGAAGCCTTGCAGGCATCAAGCCATGCATAATAGAGAATTTTTGGGTCAACAGTTTTAAGCTGACTGACTGAATCAACGCCGGCATTTTTCATAACCATTTCCCAGAATGAAACAGTTTTTTCAGGCATTAAGGGCTTCAAAAGAAATCTCTGCAGACCTGAACCACTTAGCATAATCGCACCTGAAATACAATGTTTCACCATCGGGTTTGACAAATGAATGTCAACACTCATAGCTCCTGCACTCTGCCCCATAAGTGTTATTTTGTAAGGATTACCGCCAAAAGCGGAAATATTATCTCTAACCCACTGAATAGCCGCTGTTTGATCAAACAAGCCGTAGTTACCGCAGACGCCGTTTTCATCTGTTAAATCAGGATGAGAGCAAAAACCAAATGGACCTAAACGATAATTAAGCGCAACCATAATCACGCCGTTTTGTGCAAACTTCACACCGCTGATATGACCTTCGTTGGCACTTCCGCCTGTAAAACTGCCGCCGTGAATATAAATAAGCACAGGACAGTTTTCTGCATTTTTGGGTGCCCATATGTTCAGAAAAAGGCAATCCTCACTATAGGTAAAAGAAAGTCCCTTTCTGAATTCCTTATGATAAAAAGCATTGACCTTTGAATCATCATCAAAAGCACGGTGCTGATATGAGCAGTCACCAAATTCAGTTGCGTCATATACACCATTCCAGCTTGTTATTGGTTCAGGATACGCAAAGCGTTCCGCTTTGGCATAACGAATCCCCCGAAACTCTGCACAATTTTCTCCTTCAATGCCCCTAATTTTGCCACAGGGCGTATCATACTCAATATACTTCATCAAAACTCCTCCTATATTATTCCTCATTCTGCCTGATCTTTGCAAGCTCGCTATGAAGTACTGAGAGCTTTTTCTTTGAAAGATTATAGCCGAACATCAGAATAACAGCAACTATTGCCAACACAATGGCAGGCACAAGAGTTGATATATCATAAAGCTTTTCCAACACATTATCAGGCAACACCTGACCGTTTGCAGAAGCATCACTATTGTAATGAATTAACGCAAGCAAAGCATTCAGTCCGACACCGGCAAGTGTCTGACCAACCTTTCTCGCAAAGGATATGAAGGCATATCCGGTACCCTCCTCACGGCGGTGCGTTCTCAGCTCATGATAATCAATAACATCCATAACAAGAGCCCATACCTCCAAAACAAGGAAGGTCTGACCAAAACCTGAGAAGAAAATGAAAACTAAAAATACATAAGGATTATCAGTTTTTATAAAGAACAATATAAAATTGACAATTGCAGCAAATGCCATACCAAATGCACAAAGCTCTTTTTTGCCGAATTTGTCAATCAGCTTATTCATAATCGGAATAAGTATTGCCATCGGCAAATATGTGCATATGGTAACCATCGCGTACAAACCGCCATTGTGATAATAGTCGGCAAACAAATATGTATATGTTGACTGATAATAAAACTGAAATGCAATAAGCAGCATAGAAACCAGACAAAGCATAACAAAAGGTCTGTTTTTAATGAGGTCACCGATTGTTTTAAAAACATTGTAATTGCTTTTCTGCTTTTTAGGCGGTGCAATGCGTTCCTTGGTAAGCTTATAATGGCAGAAAAAGATTGCAATTGAAATCAAGGATAAAACTAAAACACCTATTGTAAGCTTTGTGCCATCAAGTGTCTGAATCTTAGTGCCGTCTGCACTGACTGTTGTTGTATAAACCAACATAGGCAGAAGTATTGTTCCCGGAAGTCCGCCTAAGCCTGCACCTATTGAGCGCCACATTGAAAGCGATGAACGCTCTTTTTCATCGTCTGTAACAACGGATGCCAGTGAACCATAAGGAATATTTACGGCAGTATACATCATACCGTAAAGAATATATGTTATATATGCAAACAACAGATATTTGGCTTCGCTTAATCCCGGAATTACAGTAAACATAAGCACTGCCGATACCGCAAGCGGTATTGAAAACCAGAATATGTAGGGTCTGAATCTTCCATGTCGTGTAGGCTTTCTTGAATCTATAAATGCACCCCATATCGGATCATTTACAGCATCCCACAGCCTTGCAACAAGAATCAATATCATAATCTTTGCAGGGCTGATATGAAGCACATCCGTATAAAATTTATTTTGAAAAGCACCGATAAGCGAAAAAGTCAAAAGGCCGCCCATATCACCCATTGCGTAACCGAGTTTATCTTTAAACTTTATGCCGTGTGTCAAACTATTTTCTTTCATAATTACCCCTTTCTAAGCAGGCTGATACTGTTTTAGAGTATATATTTAACTGTAATTACATATTAACACAAATATTTAACCAATACAAGAAAAAGCAAATCATCCATAATCATGAACAGGAAACATAAAAGATTTGGCAGAGCAAATGCTCTGCCAAATCTTTTTACTTATCTATTTTATCAAACAGAATTTCATCAACCTTATCAGCTATTTTTTTGAATCAAGGCTTCACATTTTATTTTATATGCCTATTAAGCCTTGTTTATTTTCTCTTAGCCTTGCGTTTTAAGAGTTCTGCCTCTTCTTCTGCTTTTTTAGCAGCTACAGCTTCCTCTTTTTCTCGGTCCTCCTGCTCAGCCTTGATTTTCGCCTCATCATATAACGCAGCTATTTCGTCAAAATGGCTGTAATTCTCTTCCTGAACAAGTAATTTTTTCGCATCATTGTAAGGTCTTGCAGCTCTGTTGAATTTAGCAAATTCATCCATAAGAACCTTTGAGTCCTTTTGAACATCTTTTTTACTTTTCTTAAGCTCTTTGATTTTAGCCTTAATTTCCTTAACCTTATCTTTATCGCCGTTCTTTTGAGCGATTGTCTGTAAATCAACTAAATCAAATATTTGAGCCTCAATATCATCCTCTTTATTGAACAGAGCGGTAAGGGCAGCCATATCAGGCTCCACAAAATCGTTAACTGTTCCATAATATTTGTCATATGCGATTTTAGCTGAAAGCTTTTGCTTTGCAAATTCAATCTTAAATTTGCGGAATTCTTTTTCTTCCTCTGTATTTTTAGGAAGACCTTTAGCAGCCGCTAATTCTGATTTTACTGTATCAATGTTAATTTCTTTTATGCAGGCAAGACCCTTGCTGTATATTTCTCTATAAACCTCAACCTGATGTCTGAATAAATCAGAATTGAATTTATCAAGCTCCTTACATACAAACTGAGAAATTTCAATTTCCTCATTAAATTCAAGGTTTTCCTTATACTGCTTTTTTGCAAGCTTTCTTTCAGCCTTGTCTGAAATGCTCTTGTACATATCCTTAGAAGCTTCTCTCAAAGCTTGATTTGACATATAACGTGCATTGTTAACCATATCTATAGCTTCAACAATCTGATGATTGCTAAGTGCATTATTTCCGTAATCCTCAAACAAAGAACGCACCTGAAGCACACGAATAACAGACTTTTGCTTCTTCTCATTAAAATCATAGAAGAAATATGGAACAACATTCAAGAATGCACCAATTGCTGCCATAATTATCAATGCACCCATCATTTTATAGAGCAATCCCGGCTGACCATCTATAACATCAAGAATATCAAAAGGCTGTTTGAAACCATTGCCCTCATATATGCCGTAATGCCTTTCAACTGCCGGAAGAAGAGCAGATGTTGCAAGCGTAACCAAATTACCTATAGTGGCAACTGTTGCAAACATTCCATCAATACGTTCCCCTGTTCTGTATTGCTGATAATCACGTATATCAGCCTGAATTGCAGGTGTTGTAATCTGTTCAAATGCACTTACGAGCATATTGAAATATACACATACAAAAAGCCACCATATGCTTTGCATATTGACAAGCATAGACACAATACAGATTACATTAAGGAAATTTACAGCAATAAGCACCTTCTTTTTGCCAAAGCGTCGAATACAAATCGGAGCTAAAAGCATACCCCAAAGCGAAGCATTACCGATAAGCGTATTTATAAGTGAAAGCTGTTCACCGCTGCAGGTATGACCATAGCTGTAAGACCATGTAAGTATGTTTTGATATGCACTTTCAAGAAATCCGAGCCAGCCTGCAAGTGCAATAATCCAGAAATATTTATTTTTTGCAACCTCTTTAAATGCATCAATAAAGCTAATCTGAATTGTATGTGTTTTTGCCTGAACAATTTTTTCCTGCGTGTTTGCATAAACAACAATTGTAAGAGCTACACCGATTATTGCAAATACAGGATACGACAATCTGTAAACCTTAATATCATAAAGATTTTCATTGGCAAAATATTTTGCAACGAGCGGCATTACTATATTCATAATTGAAGGTGCAAGCGAATAAACAACTGACTTAATTGCTAACACATCTGTTCTTTCCTGTGTGTTTGGAGAAAGAACATGAATGAGATTTGTGTACGCATCCTGGAAAAAGAAAAAGAAGAAATGCAAAAGAAGATTAAACACAAATACCATTACACAGGTTGCAAAATAACCACCTGTTTGTCCTAAAATCGGCTGATCAAAAATCATACCAAGCTTTTCATAGGGAAACCACACATATGCCAGTGCAATAAGCGCTGTAGGAATACCCATTGATAAAAGATATGGGCGATATTTACCTGTTTTTCCTCTGGTATTATCAACCATATTTGCACGAACAGCAGTTAACGGAACATTAAGAAAAGTAGCAAGCAAATATATTATGTACATATGTGTAGGCGAAACACCAATGGCTCCGCCGACTATCATATTTGTTGTGCTTACAATCAGCGTACTTCCCAGCTGTATAACAAAGTAAGCACCTATGCCTCCGAAAGAATACGCCACAACTTCCTTATATGACATATATCTGCCTTTGGGTGGCTCTTTCCAATAATATCTGACATTATCAATAAGTCCTAATGCCTTTTGTATAACATTCACATCTGCCATATATATTCTCCTGAATTCCGTTATTTTTTATAGTTTAATTATATATATCATTAATAAAACAATGCTTATATTATTTATTCAGCTGAAATGTTACGGTCTTAGTTTCATTAGCTTTAAAAGACACTGTCTGCTCATCATTTGATAAGCCGCAAGACACTTTGATTTCCTGATCAATATCAGATTTAATATCAACTGTTGCCGTGCCGTTTTCAATATCCCACTCAAGCTTTTCAACAGTTGCCTGTGTGCGTGCCTTAATTCCTGTAATTGTACCCTTATCAAAGCCGCTGTTCAGAAGAGCAGGCAAAATTTCAATTTCACCTGAATTTGAATAAACAAGGCTTTCATTGATGATGCCTAAATAACCGATTTCAAAATCAGTACAATATGCACTTCTTGCATTCATATGATGATTTGTCATTAAAGAGTTATAATAAATCTTGCTTGTCATCAAATCTGTTAAAGCATCAGTAAGTCCGTCACGATCCTTTAATCTTGCACAAATCAAAGATCTGTGAACAAGTGCATGGCTTGCCTCATTTTCACTTTCTCTGTTTGCGATTGCCTGATTGCAGGCTTTTGTCAGCTCATCATCATTCTGTGTTTCAAACAGCGGCCATACACAATAGAGATGACTTAAATGCCTGTGCTCGTTATTTTCTTCAAAAGAGATTGTAGCCCATTCCTTTAATGCGCCTGTTTCATCATAAATATAAGGCGGCAGGTTATTAAGCAGCTCATTCCACTTTGATGTATCTGCATCAGGTGTAACCTTTGCCATCACATCAAGCAGCATATTGAGGTTATCTCTGCAGGCTGCAATATCAATAGCACAGTTTGCATCAGACGGGCTTGGATAGTTTGAAGGATTATTTTCAGGTGAGTAGCTTGGAAGAATACAATAGCTTTCGCCCGCATTCAGTTCTGTCTTTCCCTGTTCATAATGAATAGCACCATTACTATCTGTATAGTATTCAGGTGTCATAAGCTGAGCCCAATAATTTGCAGATTTTGTCAGAAGAGGAAGCAGTATATCCTCCTGTAATCTTAAATATCCTCTGTCGGTAATCTCCTTGATTTGCTTGTCTGTCAAATCTTCCTCAACAGGTGAAAGAACTGATTTAAGCACATTAAGGTCAAATTCATCACTAAGCGGAACATTAATATTTCCATAGCACTGCAAGGTTTCGTATAATGGCTGAATCATCCAGGATGCACCGGCATTCCAATATCTGAACGGATACGGATAACAGGTTTCTGTTATAACTGCTTTGTCGCCGTCAGAATTTACAGGTGCCTGAATTGCATCTGTAAAGCCGTGGGTTGCATAGGCATTTTCTTCCCAATCAGGAAGCTGACGAAGAATAAAATTCACATAACCAATAGGAGTTGACTCCATATTGCTTGTATTCATTGATGATGTCTGCAAATTAACATTTGCATCCATTGTGTATTTACTGCCCCAGCCGGCATCCCATTCACCGGTCCACATACCGTAAAGACGGCTTGTTGAATAACCGCTGCAGCAAAGATATGCATATCTTCCTGAATAATATGCTCTTTGAGCAAGTTTAGAATTGATTTTTTTACTGCTCTTTTGTGATTTCAAAAGGCTTTCATTTGATTTTGTGCTGCTGTCACCAAGAGTTAATGTTACAGCATCAAACTGCGGCTGATAAATTGCAAGATGATTTTCAAGTGCTTTATCATAATCAAAACTGCCGTTTGCAGAATACTTATCTGCAACTGCCTTTGTTTGCGCATAAAGCTTATCCGTTAAATCATAGCTTTGCTGATTTTCAAAATCGTTATATGCACCCATATCATATGTGCGGTCTGAAGCTGTAATCAGGTAAACAGAATCAGCATCTGTTATTTTAATACCGCTGTTTTCACCGCAAAACTGTAATTCTTCAGTGTTTTTATCAAGCGTAATTTTTTCTTTAGTTCCGCCGATTGCAATAACATATGTAAGTGTTGCATAACCGCCGTTTTTCAGTTCACTGTTTTCATAGTCAGGATAATGTGCAACAAGGGCAATGGAATCTGCATTGTCACTTACAAGCTTTTTGTATTTCAGATTAACTTCATCTTTATTGCCGAAATTTGCCAGTGTTGAAATATCATCAACAGAAAGAGTCACATTAACCTTTGCACCTGCAGTTGATGAATTTATCTGAGTAATTACTGAATCATCTGCCATTGAGGTAAATGATTTTCTGTCCCAAGTGCCGTTTTTGTCTGTATAATGAACACCAACCTGAGATGTTTCATAATCAGTATAACGAACAAAATCAGACTCGCTCTTTTTATCAATATCAAGCCTTAGCTGTCCGCCCGGATGAAAACCGTAAACATCATCGTAGCTTGCCTCGTCAACAATATCCTCACCCTTTACAATAGACTGCTTAACGGTTTCAAGCTCATCAAAGGTTTCAGGACAATAACGCACATTCTGATTTGGCATAATAAAATGCATATTTTGAAAAATGAATGTATCTGAATATGGTGAACCGCTTTCAACAAAGCCCTGCAAACCGTTGCCTGACACCATACCCTGTCGCCAGCTTTTTGTTTTGTTCTTTTCTTCTGCTGACAGCTCGGTGTACTTTTCACTGTATGAAATTTTATTTAAATCTGTAAACAGCTTTTCAACATCGGCTTTTTCAGTTTTGCCTGCACAAGCAGACATAGTAAAAATAAATGATCCGCATAAAATCAAACTAAATGCTCTTTTAATATGTTTATTCATAATATGTCACCTCAAAATAAATTATAACATATAAATCGCCAAGAAATGCGACATAAAGTTTGCATATATGTCGCATTTGTGATAATATAAATTTGGTGAGAATATGATTAGATTTAATTGGAATAATGTTTTGTTCGATATGACCGACATTGGCGGAGGTGTACTTGGAACAGACATACCTCGACATGCACACGCAAAAGACAGCTATGAGCTGCATTTTATTGCAGGCGGCAAAGGAAAGCTGATTACCGATACAAATGAATATGAGCTTTCTGCGGGCAATTTTTTTATCACAGGTCCTAACATTTATCATAAGCAAACTGCAGATAAAAACGAACCTGTAAAAGATGTTTTTATTATGCTTCAGGCTGTAAATACCGATAAAGCAAATGCGATTTCATCAACTTTTTTAGAAAATCACTTTTGTTTTTTGAAACACTTTGATTTATCAACAGCACAAGAAATTTTAACAGAATTCAGAAGTAAGAAAATAGATTACGAAAGTTCTGTTTGCGGACTCACAATAAAGCTATTAACTGATATTACAAGATGTTTTTTGCCAAGCTCATTCGGAGAAAGCATTTCAACTGACGGGCTTTATGACAAACGATTTGTCATTATTGAACAAGCATTTCTATATACACCTGATTTAACATTAACAGAGCTTTCCAACAAAATCGGTGTTTGCGAAAGGCAAACACAAAGACTGCTGAAAAAGTATTATGGCAAAACCTTCAGAGAAAAGAAAAACGAGTCAAAGCTTGAACAAAACCGTAAAAAATAAAAAGCTATCGGTCAAACCGATGGCTTTTTATTTTGTAAACTATGATTGCTAAAACTGCTGCATAAATGAAATAACAAACTTGCGATGCACTTGTCACCGCTTTTAGAACTAAAATATTTTATATAACCCTTTTCTCAAGCCATTTTTTCTTGAAAAAATGTATTGAATAGCTTATACCTCTTACATACCAGTCTGCAAACATACCTATCCAAACACCAAGTATTCCCATATTACATTTGGAATACCAATAGACAAAACTTTCTTTATCAGTACACCTCCGCCTGCTGCAAATGCTGACATAACCTGAATAATCAGCCTGTTAATATTATCAACAAGTGAAACACCCGATACGGCAACTTCACCGACAGTTGACACCATAAAGGTATCAACCATGCCTATACTTACGGCAAACAGCTGTTCAAGCACAAGGGGTATTATTAACTTTCGTAATCTTTTACTTTCATAAACTATATTTTCAAATACCAATCTTTAGTCTAACAAAATAAGGCTTAGCATTTTGCCGTATCGTCCAAATAACTGTTTAAAAAGTATTGTGCAAGGCTGTCTTTTTTAATGTTATTCTTAGCCTCACTGAAACTAAACCACTGGTAATAATCAATTTCATAGTTCGTATTCAGCTTACTGTCTTTATCAATAATACAGGTAAAATTAAGCATAAGCGTATTGCTTGGCTCAAAATAATGACTGCGATTATATGAAATTCTGCCAGCCTTTAAACCTGTTTCTTCCATAAGCTCACGTGCCACCGTGTTTTCGGCACGCTCGCCCTTATTCACATATCCTGCAATCAAAATAAAATCAGGTTTGCCATACTGTTTTATAAGCAATATTTTATTTTTCTCAGGATCTATACAAATAATACTTACAGCAACATTAAACATAGGAAAACAAAACTTATTACAGTTTGCACAAAATGGGATAATACCCTCATTTTCAAGTTCCTTATCTACTAATTTTGTTCCGCATTCAGCACAATATTTTTCATTCATAGTTCGCACTCTGCTTTCAAATTTTTAATATAGGTAATCAGATTATACACCGAATGAATTTGCAGAAAACATTTCTGCCGATTTGATATGGCTTGTTTATTACAACAGCCTCCATAAAATGTTATTTTCATAATCATCACCTCAAATATAAAACGCCATATTCACTTGGCGTCAATCAATTTCAATTTTAAAGCATAGTGGATAATCCGATTTAAAATGATCATTTGCTTTTACAATCATTTCGTCTGCTGTTCTTTCAAATTCCAGATGCTCATTAGTTGAAAGCAATGTAACAGAACGAACGATAAAATCGTGTGGTATACGCTTGGCAAGTGATTTAATTTTTGCATCATTTCCGTTTGGCGACATCTGAAAAGCATAAATGCAGCTATTTTTATATGTAAATCTGAAATCTTCTTCTGTAAATGGTTTTTCATTGCTATCCTTGAAAAATCCTTCTTCAGCATTTACACTGCCCTCACCAAAGGTTTTCCAGAATGTTGTGCCATATATGCCCTCGCCGTTTTTATTGAGCCACTCACCTATTTTAAGTAAAACAGCCGTTTCTTCATCAGTAATGGTTCCATCTGCTTTTGGGCCGATATTTAACAGCAGATTACCATTTTTACTCACAATATCTATCAAATCGGTAATAATCTGCCTTGCACTTTTAAATTCATTATCCGTAACATAACCCCAGGATTTTTTACCGATTGCAGTATCCGTCTGCCATGGTACAGGTGAAATACCTGTTAACGCACCTCTCTCAACATCAAAGGTTGCAACAGTAGGCGGAAATGCCTCATGCTTATAATTGATTGTTACCTCTTTACCCCATTCCTCAGCTCTGTTGTAGTAATACGCAGCAAGTTTCTTTAAATAAGGCTTAAAGGAATGATTATGAATCCACCAGTCAAAATACAAAATCTGCGGTTGATATTTATCAATAATCTCACAGGTGCGAACAAGCCAATCCTCAAGCCACTCTTTACTTGCACCCACTGAATATGTATCGGCAGTTGTCTTGTGCATTACATCACTATCAAATTCAGGGCAATAAACTGCAGGACCATAAAAATCTGCATATCTTTCGTCATTAACATCACTGTTAAAAGTTCTGCCCATATTCATAAAGAAATAATGCTCTGCCCGATGTGATGATGCGCAAAAGGTAAGACCGTTTTTATCACAGGCGTTTTTCAGCTCACCTGCAATATCCCTGCAAGGGCCCATATCTTTGGCATTCCAACGATTAAGCTCAGTTTCATACATGGCAAAGCCGTCGTGATGCTCACAAACAGGCATAACATATCTTGCACCTGATTTTTTAAATAATTCAATCCAATTTTCGGCATTGAAATTTTCAGCCTTGAACAACGGAATAAAATCTTTATAACCGAATTTATCCTGGTTACCATACGTAATCACATGGTGCCCGAATTCTCTATGATTGATGTCATACATCCCCCTTGCATACCATTCATTACCATAAGCAGGCACACTGTATATACCCCAGTGAATAAATATTCCGAACTTGTCGTTCATAAACCAATCAGGTGTTTTATGGTGAGAAAGTGACTGCCAGTTATCCTTATATTTTCCAATCTCAATAACACTGTCAATTTGGTTCATATATTCTTCTTTAGTCATAATAGGCTCCTTTCAAATGACATTTTATTTATATCCAATATGAATATGATGCCTCACCTTTATTTATAAATACCTCAAGTGCTTTTTCATCACGGAGTATATGAACGCTTTCCACAATACCCTTATAGCACAATTTTCGTGGTTTTTTTGAGCCGTGCATAATGACCTTATCCTTACATATTTTTACGAATTCATCCTCACTGCTTAGCAGATGATAGGCTTCTGCAACAGGGAACAAGTGAATTTTGCCGTCAACTATTGTTACGTCCCTTGGGATAGTCAATGCACCTGCAAAGGTAAGTCCACGCTTAAGCTTCTTTTCCCAATTATAAAACCAGCCGATTAAAATTCTTCGCCCATTATTGTCAAGAAAGGTTTGAGGGGCATAAAACTGCGGTCCGTTTTCAGGTGACTGAAAGGATTTCGGATAAAACCTTTCTCCGTCAAAATCTCCTGTAATAAATTGCGTTTTATTAATATCCGTTATCATCTTACTGAACATCAACACATAATTGTCCCCTAATTTAAAGAAATCAGGGCATTCAAAAACTGCTCCAAAATCTTTGTTTTCATAAAGAACGTCTATATATTCCCAGTTCAGCAAATCCTCAGATTTATAAAGCAGCACTTTTCCGATGCCGTCTTTCCCGGAGCCGATAACCATATAGTATTTTCCATCAATAACAGTTACCTTAGGATCTCTGAAATCCTTACTGCCATCGCAGGGTGCTTCTAAAATGATAGGATTACCCTCGTATTTTTTGAAATGAATTCCATCCTCACTCATTGCCACAGACTGAGTCTGACCATATTTCTCCGACACTGATGTATAAAACAAATACATCATTCCGTCTTTTTCAATGGCACTGCCCGAAAAGCAACCGCCGTCATTTTCATAATCCATATCAGGATATAGTGCAATCGGCAATTCTTCCCAGTGAATTAAATCATCACTGACAGCATGACCCCAATGCATAGGTCCCCATTTAGGTTCCTTTGGATTATGCTGAAAAAACGCATGATATTTCCCCTTAAAATAAATCAATCCATTCGGATCGTTCATCCAGCCATATGCAGGCTCAAAATGATATTTAAATCGTTTCATAATTCAACCCATTACAAATAAAAAAATAAATATTCTTTTCACAAAACACTTTTTTATTTCTTCGTTAAAACCAAGTATATCATATTAAACCATTATTTCAATAAGATACTTCATATAATCTCTCAAAAAATATAACCACCCATCAAAGGGTGGTTTATATTTTTATTTATCGTCAGTATGCTTTTTGCTGCAATAATCATACCGCAAACAGCTGCCGAAACAAGAACTGCCAAAACTCTGCAAGCCGTTCTTTTGTCAATCCATTAAAATGTCCTTCAAAGTATCCATCAGTTTTGCTACATCAATTGGTTTTGCAACATGGCCATTCATTCCAGCCTCCATTGCCTTCTGTCTATCCTCATCAAAGGCGTTTGCCGTCATTGCCACAATCGGAATTGATGACCGTGCTGAATCCTCCATAGCTCGAATCTGCCTTGTTGCCTCGTAACCATCCATAATCGGCATCTGAATATCCATCAAAATCAAGTCATATGTGCCAACCTCAACAGTCTTTATCGTATCCACGGCTTTTGTTCCGTCATCTACAATATCAACCACCAATCCTGCATCTCCCAGAATTTCACGTGCAATTTCCTGATTGATTTCATTATCCTCTACCAGCAGTATCTTCTTACCTTTCAGAAGTTCCTGCGTTTCATTCTGAGCATCAGCCTCCGGCTCCATATATGGAGCCACCAAAACCTGATAGAGCTCAGAAAGAAAAATCGGTTTTGAGCAAAATGCCGTAACACCGGCCTCTTTCGCTTCCTCCTCAATATCAGCCCAGTCATATGAAGTACTGATAATAATTGTTGCCGTATCTCCGATAATCTTACGAATTCTGCGGACAACCTCAATTCCATTCATATCCGGCATAAGCCAGTCAATAACATATGTATCGTACGGTTTATTTTCTTCTATCGCAAACTCAGTGCGGGCAACCGCTTCCTTACCATGTGTTGCCCAATCAGGATTCATACCAAGGGAAGAAAGCATCTTGCTGATACTCATACAGGTATTCATATCATCATCCACAATCAATGCACGCTGATTCATCAGCTTCTCCAGATGCTCTGTCCTGTGAGGCTGATTCACCGTGCGGAAGCGGAAGGATACGATAAATTCTGTTCCCTTTCCTACTTCACTCTTCACCTCAACGGTTCCGTTCATCATGTCTATAATATTCTTAGTAATCGCCAGACCAAGACCGGTTCCCTGAATGCCGCTGACTGTAGCAGTCTGCTCACGCTCAAACGGCTCAAATAAATGCTTTAAAAATTCTTCGCTCATACCAATGCCGGTATCCTTGATACGAAACTGATAGGAAGCATATCCGTTTGGACTGCTTTCAGTCTGTATAATGCGAACACTGACTTTTCCGCCTGCCTCTGTATATTTCATCGCATTGCTCAGAATATTCAAAAGCACCTGATT
>CAYNGP010000025.1:0-23771 GCA_964396885.1 uncultured Bacteroides sp.
TTTTTTCCATAAAAAATATGCACCTCCAATAGTGTCTATCTTTTGGGTTGCATATCATATGTTGTTTGCGGTTTTGTTTGTTCCGTATTGATTTATTCAACAATCAAGTTGTTATCTTTTAATAGGTTAACAAAATTTTCAATATCTTTTTTTGCGGTAGCGGCATCAATATCATATGCAGCTGTAACCATTTTTACAGCCTCGTCTATTGTTATGTCGTTCATAAAGCAATCCCAGAAAAAAGAACCGCTTTCATTCAGTGTAATCATTCCGTTAAATTCATTGTTTGTTTTACCTACAGGCACAACAATAAATGAGCCTGCAATTTCTCTTTTTGCAAAACCGTTTTTAATTTTCATTATAATCACCATAACCTTTCAGGCTACCATAGTTTATTAAAAATCACTAACATCTTATGTAGCCTGATAAGATGTTAATGGTGATTACAGCCATCTCAAAATTATGCACCAGCAAATTTTGAGGGCAATATAATCTGATTAGTGTGATTTTTCACACTAATACTCCTTAGTTAACTTTAGTGTTGAAGATTTAGTTTAATATAGAATTAGTATAACAAATTTTTCACCCATTAGCAATATTCACAAAATATAATTGCTAATTTAATCCTTTTTTTTCACTTTTACTCTTGAAGATGTATTGCAAATTGGTTATAATAATCAGTGGTAATTTTTATAAATTATTTATTCAATAACAATTTGTTAATCGGAAGGAGTAATAGTATGGTCTATTCAAACGAAGTTGAACAGATGTGTACCGTAAAAAAAGGTCCTCATCATGGTCCGGCTCCAATACCTGAAGAAGGTAAATGGGTAAAGTCTTATCAAATTTCAGATATCAGTGGTTTTTCACACGGTATCGGTTGGTGTGCTCCTCAGCAGGGTGCCTGCAAAATCAGCCTTAATGTTAAGGATGGTATTGTTGAAGAGGCTCTTGTTGAAACAATCGGTTGCTCAGGTATGACTCACTCAGCTGCTATGGCTGCAGAAATTCTTCCTGGCAAAACTCTTCTTGAATGTTTAAATACAGACCTTGTTTGTGATGCTATCAATGTTGCTATGAGAGAAATCTTCAAGCAGCTTGCTTATGGTCGTTCACAGTCAGCTTTCTCAGAGGGCGGTTTGGTTGTAGGTGCTGCTCTTGAGGATCTTGGTAAGGGTCTTCGCTCACAGGTTGGTACAATGTTCTCAACCAAGCTTAAGGGCGTTCGTTATATGGAAATGGCTGAGGGTTATGTAACTCGTATGGCTCTTGATGAAGAGGGCGAGGTTATCGGCTATGAATTCGTTAAGGTTGGAAAGATGCTTGAGGACATCCGTCACGGCAAAACTCCTGACGAAGCATATAAGGCAAATATTGGTAACTACGGTCGTTTTGCAAATGCTGCAAAGTATATCGACCCTAGAGAAGAATAAGACAAGGAGGACAGTAAAATGGCAAATGATGTAAAATTTGAAGGCAAGGAAAGAAGACTTGCTAAAATTGAAAAGTGTCTTGCTGAGTATGGTCTTTCAAGTCTTGAGGAAGCAAGAGATTTATGTTTATCAAAGGGCATTGATGTTGACGCTATCGTTAAGGGCGTTCAGCCAATCGCTTTTGAGAATGCAAGCTGGGCTTATACACTTGGTGTAGCAGTTGCTATTCAGCAGGGTGTTAAGACTGCTTCTGAGGCTGCTGCTGCAATCGGTATCGGTCTTCAGGCATTCTGTATTCCGGGTTCTGTTGCTGAGCAGAGAAACGTTGGTCTTGGTCACGGTAACCTTGGTGCAAAGCTCCTCAGTGAGGAAACAAAGTGCTTTGCTTTCTTAGCAGGTCACGAGTCTTTCGCTGCTGCTGAGGGTGCAATCGGTATTGCAAGAACAGCAAATAAGGTTCGTAAAGAGCCTCTTAAGGTTATCCTTAACGGTCTTGGTAAGGATGCTGCTTATATTATTTCTCGTATCAACGGCTTCACCTATGTAAAGACAGATTATGATTTCTACACAGGCGACCTTAAGATTGAGGAAGAAAAGGCATTCTCAGACGGTGAAAGAGCAGCAGTTAAGTGCTACGGTGCTAACGATGTTCTTGAAGGTGTTGCTATTATGAAGCACGAGGGCGTTGATGTTTCTATCACAGGTAACTCAACAAACCCAACTCGTTTCCAGCACCTTGTTGCAGGCACATATAAGAAGTGGGCTCTTGAAAACGGCAAGACTTATTTCTCAGTTGCTTCAGGCGGTGGTACAGGTCGTACACTCCATCCTGATAATATGGCAGCTGGTCCTGCTTCATACGGCTTAACAGACTCAATGGGCAGAATGCATGGTGACGCTCAGTTCGCCGGTTCATCATCAGTTCCTGCTCACGTAGAAATGATGGGTCTTATCGGAATGGGCAACAACCCGATGGTTGGCGCAACAGTAGCATGCGCAGTTGCAGTAGAAGAAGCTGCTAAATAAGAATTTTAATTTGAACAAATAGTGTTGGTGTTGCGCCAACACGAGTGTCCAAAAGCAAAAGCACTCCGAAAGGAGTGCTTTTTGATTTTGGCAGAAAAGGTCCGGCGGACCTTTTCGTAACTGAGTGAGGACTCACAATTGGCACATTGCAAGGGTATGTAGTTGGTACAAGGAAACCAGCAGTTGCAGTTGAAGAAGCAGCAAAATAAGAAATTTAATTTGAACAGGTAGTGTTGGTGTTGCGCCAACACGAGTGTCCAAAAGCAAAAGCACTCCCAAAGGAGTGCTTTTTGATTTCGGCGAAAAAGGTTAGGTTTATTTTTTATGTGTTAAGTTATAAAAAATGAATAAACGATGAATAAATGTATTGACAAGAGCGTGTTGTTATGCTAACTTATAAACGTAAAATATTGAATGAGGAGGTTTGTAAAATGGCAGACGAGAACAATCAGTACAATGCTCCACAGCAGGAAATGGGATCACAGGTATACTATCAGAATATGCCTCAGCCTCAGATGCCGCCACAGGAGGAGAAGGCTAACATAGGTTTGGCTATATTGTCTTATCTTATTCCGATTGTTGGTTTAGTGCTTTATCTTACACAAAAGGCTGAAAAGCCTAAGACAGCAAAGGCTTGCGGTAAGGCTGCTCTTGCAGCTGTTATTATCAATACGGTTCTTGTAATTGCAATCTATGCATTTATGGGTGCTGCAATGTTTAGTGCAATGATGTAATAAATATTTTGATTTAAAATCCTGTGGATTTTCCACAGGATTTTTTTGTTATGTAATAAATTTGTTTATTATTGATTGAAAGTGGATTTTTTGTGCATATAATTAATATTGATATATTTTACCAATTATGATAAAATATAGTGATAGTATGTTTAAAGGAGGGATGACTGTGAGAAAATACAATTATTTTGATGATGATCCGGAAGAGCTTGAAATCAAAACAAGCCGCAAAATAAATATTGATTTCAGTGTGTTTGCACGCAGAGCAAAGCAAACCATTGAAGATTTTGTTCACGGTAATTCCTTTGATGAGGTTAAGGAGATTTTGCGTCTTCCGAATCTCAGTTCATTGATTTTAAGAATAGCCGCATTTTTGATTTTTGTTGTAATTATTGTGGTTTTCATTCTGTTTTTCAGTCACACAATCAGCTCTCAGAATGAAAAAATAGAAAAGTATTATAACGATGCGGGCAAGGTTTGCACCGATTATATAACAGAGTATGGCATACCGAAGTTTGATAATCTTGACAGTGATGATTACGGCAAGGGGATGGCTCGCCTTACAGGTCTTTGCTATGCAAGGCAGATGGATTTTAACAATGATGGTGACGACGAGCTGATGCTTTGCTATAACAATAAAAATGTTTACACTCTTGAAGTATGGGGCTATGACGGCAAGGATTTTGTTAAGCTTTACAGCGATGCTGCAAACAGTACAAATGATATTAAGGATGGCAGCTGGATTGCTTTTTATTATAAAAATAATAAGTATTACATTTGTAAATCCAATGTTGATGATCCGAGCAAGGTAACTATGCTTTCTCTCAGGGGAAACAGCTTTAAGGAAAGCTCAAGCTGTGACTATGACTGTAAGAATAATATTTATTCTGTTAAAGGTAAAATTAATGCACAGGATTTTGAAACAATCAAGCTTTCAGTTATAAAGACCTCTAAGGCGGAACATATTGTTGACACAGTAACTGATAATATAGATGGCTTCAACACCGTTTCACTTCCTACAATCAATAATCAGCGCAGTGATGCGGAGCTGAAGGCAGAGGCTTATTACAAGATTATTGAATCAAGAAATGAGAAATACGGCAAAGCAAAGGTAACTAAAGATAAAGGTTTGACTTATATTGATGGTCTGGCTTATGTTGATTTGATTGACTTTGATGGTGATGATAATGAAGAGCTTGTGTTGGTTTACCGCAAAATGCTCAAGCAGAGTGCTACGAATGCCTATAACGGTCAGTTTATAATTATTGAAAATCCAACCTATTGTGTTGAGGTTTATAGCTGGAACGGAACGGTTACAAAAAAAGTATTCAGCAGTGATTCAATATCAAATTATTTCAGTGATAATGATGTCAGCTATCTGATGCTCAGAACTGACAAAAAATCTGCAGCAATCTGTTCCAATGTTTATAATTATGAAAGTGATTATAATTACACTGCCGCATCAAGAATTTATGAATATAAAGATGGCACTTTTGATAGTGTGTTCTCTGCCAAAGTAATTAATGATTACGGCTATAAGGATTATTATATTGATGGTGAATATACCTACAGCCGAACCTTTAATGAAGAGGCATACAGAGTGCCTAAGTTTATGGATGATGAGGGCAAATTTGATGATGATAAATACAGTCTGATTTATTTTGCCGGCTCACATGAGGACAGCTTTAATGGCACTGTAAACGAAACTGTTAAAACAATTGAAAGTCTTAACAGAAATTATATAAGCAATGATTAATGCAACTGTCAGTTGACAAAATAAATTCCTTTTGTAAACTATGCTATATAGTTTTCCTTTTGAAATATTTGTATAATTTAATTAAAGCAGTGGGCATTTACTGCTTAATTAAACAGAAGGTGAATGAATTATGGATATAATGACAGCAAACAGATTGCAGCAATTAAGAAAGGAAAACGGATATAGTCAGGAGGTTCTGGCTGAAAAGCTTGGTCTTAGCCGCCAGTCTGTTTCAAAATGGGAGAGAGGAGAGTCCTCACCTGAAATTGATAATCTGATTGCATTATCAAAAATATATGGCTTGACAGTTGATGAACTGCTTGATGTAAGCGGTGACAATACAATAGTGATTAATAGCGATAAAAAAGAGCATGATTTTAAGGGCAAGCTTAAATCGCTTCTTTCTAAGGCGAATGATTTTGGAATATATCCGCAAGCGGCAAAAAAGCTTTTGGTTTTTCCATTTCCTATTTTAATTGCTTTTATGTATGTTGCATTATCAACTGTGCTTAAAATCTGGCATCCGTTATGGATAATCTTTTTAACAATTCCAATTTATTATAGGTTTGCTATTGCGTGTAAGGCAAATAACAAAAAGGTGTTTGCTCTCCTTATGCCTGTGCCTGAAATGGTTGTTACTGTGTATCTGATATTAGGCGTTGCTCTTGGTGTATGGAGCTATGCGAGCATATTGTTTTTGATTATTCCTTTATTCTATTGGATTGTATTCGTTTCAAAAAGTAAAAAGTGATAGAAATATGAACAAGTCTGAAAAGAAAGTATTTACAATTATTATATTTATCATAACTGTGTTTATTGTGTGCATTACAGTATTATCGTTGTTCAGAATACCTGTAATCAGCGATGATAATTCTGCAAAGCTCAGCATTGGCGAGGCAAAAAAAGTTGTGCTCGACCTTTCCTCTTTAGATGAAGAGGATGTGGTTTTTACAGAAGAGGATGTTGAGATTTTTCACGGTTTTCGCTATTATGATTTTTCATTTCATAACGGAGAAATGAAGTATGAGTATCTAATTGATGCGCATACAGGAGAAGTGGTTACAAGCTCATCTGAAAAAATTGATTAATAAAACAATCCCCTTACAAAATCAGTAAGGGGATTGTTTGTTTTATATCCAAAAATAGGAAAAAAGAAAGCCGTGCTAAACAAGCACGGCTTTGATGGAGCGGATG
This sequence comes from uncultured Bacteroides sp., assembly GCA_964396885.1. Lineage (GTDB taxonomy): Bacteria > Bacillota > Clostridia > Oscillospirales > Acutalibacteraceae > Eubacterium_R. The sequence goes on from CAYNGP010000025.1 coordinate 6,144, forward strand.
ACGAGGCTCGAACTCGCTACCTCAACCTTGGCAAGGTTGCGCTCTACCGGGTGAGCTACATCCGCAAATGCAAGTGTTATTATACAGTTGAAATTCGGTTTTGTCAATAGTTTTTATAAAAATAATTTTAATATTTACATATTAATTTATTTTTGTTACAATATATATCTAGCTTATTATTAGGAGAAGAATATGGATTACCGCATTGCCCCTTTTGGCAGTATCTGGTCAAACGGCATTTTTAATGTGCCAAATGACCTTGTTGATAAATATTTAAAAATTGCAAGTGAATACCAGTTAAAGGCATTGCTTTTTATTTTACGAAATGGGGGACAGGCATCCTCCTCACAGATTGCAAAGGCGCTTGGGCAGACCGCAAGTGACATTGACGATTTGCTGGAGCTGTGGACCGATGAGGGTATACTCACCATTAACGGACAGGCTGTTACAGTTAAAACTGAAGAAAAGCCAACACACGTTGAGCCTGTTAAAGAAAAAAAGGTAGTTAAAGAGAGCTTGTCAGCACCAAGGCTGACCCCTGCTGATGTTATCAATGCACAGAGGGATAACAGTGATATTGCTTTTCTTTTAACAGAGTCGCAGGTGATTTTAGGAAGAACAATCAGCCACGCAGAACAGGAAATGCTGGTTAATATGGTGAACTACTACGGTCTTAAGGTTGAGGTTATCATGATGATTCTTGAGTTTTACCGCAGTGAAAAGGAACGTGGTAAATCAATCGGAATTTCATATGTTAATGCAATGGCAAAGAACTGGGCTGAAGAGGGCATTGACTCTGTTGCAGACGCCGAGTCAAAGCTGCAGGATATTGCCAAGAGCGACAGGCTCTGGAACGAGATTATCGCTGTCACCGGAATACGTCACAAACGACCTACCGGCAAGCAAAGGGAAATGATAAAAGATTGGTTCTCCGATTTTGACATAACAATGATTACCCTTGCTGCGGATATTATGAAGGAAAATATTCCTGAGCCAAAGCTTGCATATATGAATTCAATTATAAAAAAATGGAGAAAAAATGGTATTTCTTCACCTGCTCAGGTTAAAGCCGAGCAGGAGGCATATGCTAAGAGTAAGAGTGAAAAGAACGATGACAGGCTTCAGTCAAAGCCTACATATGATTTGGATGAATACACAAAGTTCGCAATGAACAATACAGATATATAGGGAGGTGTTTTAAGTGTCCTATTCACAGGAGGTTTACAGCAAAGCGGCAGAGCTGCTTGAAAGACGTAAGGAACGCTCTAATATTGAGGCACAGGCAAGGTTTGATGAAATCAGTGCTAAAATACCTGAGTTAGAGGATATTCAAAATCAGCTTGCAAGAGTTGGTCTTAATATTTCAAAGGTGTTTTTATATAGCAGCGATAAGCAGGCTGATGTAGAAAAATTGATGGATGAAAGCCTTAGGCTGCAGGAGAAAAAGAAAAAGCTGCTTGCAGATAATGGCTATTCAGAGGATGCACTGAACGTAAAATATCATTGTGATGCCTGCAAGGATACAGGCTTTATAAAGAGCCGCAGATGCAAGTGCCACAATGAGCTTTTAAAGGACATTGAAAGGGAAAATCTGCAGAGAATTGCCCCCATTGATGAATGTACCTTCGATAGTTTTAAAACGGAATATTATCCGGACAGAGAGCGTGCAGAGCGTATTAAAGCAAGCTGTTTGAAGTATGCAACACAATTTACTGCTCATTCAAAGAGTCTGATTATTTACGGCGGTACAGGGCTTGGCAAAACACATCTTTCACTGGCGATTGCTAATGGTGTTATCAACCGTGGTTTCAGTGTTGTTTATGGTACTGCACAAAATATTTTTACTGATTTGCAGAATGAGGCATTTGGCAGAACCGATAATCTGAGATATTATGAAAGGGCAGTGTTAAACTGCAATTTGCTTATAATTGATGATTTGGGCACAGAGTTTAAAAACAGCTATGTTTCAGCCTGCCTTTATAACGTTATCAATTCACGTATTCTGGCAAAGCTGCCTACGATAATTTCTACTAATTTTACCACTGCTGAGCTTGAGGAAAAGTATGACCAACGTGTGACATCAAGAATTATAGGTGAGTATTCACCGCTGATTTTAACAGGTAAGGATATTAGGTATATTAAGAGGTAATTTTATATGACCGATATTTTAGTTAAAATTAAAAATCTTTCAATAATAACAATTGTGGCATCACTGATTATTGGCGTGGTTCTGATTATCAAGCCGGGTGAAACCTTGCAGGTTGTCAGCCTGATTTGCGGTGTGTCAGTAATTTTGCTGGGTGTTGCTGCTTGGATTATGTATTTTGTTAAAGATAATTCAATGTTTATGGCAATCCTGGGAACGATTTCGCTTATTGCCGGAATCATTGTTTGTGTTAAATATAAAAGCATTATTACGATTATGCTGATTTTGTTCGGAGCGTTTTTGATAGTAAGCGGTGTTGTCGATTTAGCGTCTGCCATCAAGGCAAAGAAAATCGGCGGTGTCGGATGGAAGGTTTCCATCATAATGGCTGCTGCAATGATTATTTTGGGAATTATAGTTACAGTCAATCCGTTCAGCAGTATGGAAATGATTACCAGATTTTTAGGTGTTGGTCTTATTTATTATGCTGTTATGGATTTCATTGCATTTTTCCAAATCAAAAGGGTTGCAGGGCTTGAAACTGTTGTTGATAAGAACGTAACCGAAATCAGTGTTACACAGGATGATATTGAGTAATATATAAATAAAGAAAAGAGCCGAGGCATAATATAAGATGCCATAACGAAGCATACCACGAATATTTTTGTTCGTGGTATGCTTCGTTATGTATGTTAAAATTATATTCTTGCTACTTTGTATTACATTTTTATTTGCTAATAACAAGAATTTACTTGTTTAGTATTTTTCCTGTTTAGCAATCTCGTTCAATATAATTTCACCCTTTGTATTAATCGCCAAATTGTACTTTGTATTAGCAGAATTAGTTTGCGTAAAACTAAAAATACCATTTTGAAAATATGCAGTCTCATAATTGCTATCATATCCAGAACCATCTAAACCATATTTAGTTACATCAAGAACTTTATTTCCTTCCGCATCATAAAAATATAAAATATCATTTCTGTAGCGAAAGCCAACTGCGAACAATCCATTAGAATATGGACCTACTACACCATATGTACATTCCTCTATTATTATCTTCTCTTTCATTGTATCAATATCCAAAGCAGAGATTTTATCAAAATCATGATATGATCTTGATACTATAATTATATTTGAATCTGCATAAGAATTATCATCAACAAAAAATACATGAAGACTACATTTTTTATCCTCTTCATGAAGGTAATAATGTTGATTAGTTTCTGCATTATAAACAATGGTGTTGTTTTGACTATCACAGGCAAAGCAACCCCTTGCAACATATTTGTATTTATTTGAATAATACCAATCTTTAGAGAGTGTTTCACCTCCGATTAAGAAATTTTTTTCTTCAGATATAAAGGGGGAATCTTCCGATAGTGGAACTAACCACTCATTATTTTTAATTACACCAACTTTAATCTTAACGCTGTTATATGTTTCCTCTTGTGTTCCTACCAATTTATAAATGATTCCTTTTTTGTCATCACCTTCACAAATCACTATAGCATTAACAGATTCAACTAAATCTACAGTAGTCGTTTCTGGTACTTCAACCGTCGTATTTTCCGCTATTTCAACATTCGGATTTTGCTCAGTGTCTTCATACCCAACTATTACATCACTACTTCCGTTTGGATACTCTTTTATGTCTACCACTGCGGAAACTATAATTGCTATTGCTACAGACAAAATAGTAATGCCAATTATCACTTTCTTTTTCAAAAGTTCATTCATCTTTCTTTCCTCCAAAAAATAAAAAATGCGCAGCCAAAGCTACGCAATAAAACGCATAGCTCCAACAGTCGCCAAACCAATTAAATACATCGCAAAAAAGCGTGCATAAATAGAGTATGCGTTTTTAACAAATAAAAACTGCACACTTTAATTGCGAAAAATTTTTAATTGATTTGGCAATTTGATTTTATCATCATTTGAAAAAATAGTCAATAAAAATGTCATACACCTTAGCAAGCATTGGATTTTAATATACAAAACAACAAACCACGAACATTTTGTTCGTGGTTTGTTTCGTTTACGCACCTATTTTTATGCCTCGGCTCTTTTCTTTAACCAATACTTTGATATTTGGATTTTTCAAAGTTAATTGAATTTTGGAATTCATTTTTTGCTGTTGTCTTTTTACTGCCTGCAAGCTTGTTATTGATATAGCCAAAGTCCTTTGCATTAATATGACCATCTTTAATGTAATCACAGTTGCAAACAGCAAAAGGTGTTTTGGTGTAATTGTTATCCGTATTATTAGCCGCTATTGTAATGGAAAGCGTTCTGTCAATAGATGTGGCAGTTGATATTTTCAAATTATATACACCGCCTGGCACATAGATTGAAAAGTATCCGTTAGAATTCGTTGTATATTGATTGTTGGCAATTGCCAGTGTGGCACCACTAATAGGATTGCCTGCAAAATCAACAACATATCCTGAAAATTCATATCTTGCACTGCCTTTAATCGGAATATCAATTTCTGTAGACTGATCAAGATATTCAATCGTTACAACATTGCGGTGATCAGGATAATCGCTGTTAGGCTGCCAGTGGTCATAATACTGATTGTCCTTAAATACAAATCGATTACCTTCAATGGTTTCATTACCTAAGGCACTTATGGATGTACCATCTTTGTAAAATACGGTAATTCGTGTATTCACAATTATTCTGTTAAGATCATAGTGATAATACTGATTTCCTTGTGAATCCTTTTGAACCGAACAGTTTAACCCTAAATCATAGACAACAGGACAGCTTGCCTCAATATGATCAACCTCAGTCGCATCAACGCTGTCACAGTGGAGCTTAACGACTATTGCGTCGCCCTCTCTCGAGGGCAGGTACCAGCCTGCGGTATAGTAGTAGGTGACGCCTGCCTCAAGATGATAGGTTAAGCTGAATTGTCTGTTTTTTGTTGTGTCATATGAATTACTGTATGCAAGCTGGGTCATTGTTTTCTGCTTTGTTTCGGGATCCTGCTTTTTAGTAAAAAGATACGCCTCTGTTGCCACTGCATTATAGGACTGGAATGTATAAACGCCTGATTTAGCAGGGGTATAGATAAACCATGCCATATCCTCAGAGCCTGAAAGGACTGCTGATGTCGTTAAATCTAAATAAAGCACCTGAGCACTGGCGAAAGCAGTTATTGAAATCGCCAGTGATGAAATGATTACCACAAGCACTAAAGCAATGGATATAATTTTCTTTTTCATTAAATCATCTCCCCGGATGCACAATTACTCATAACATAGCATCTATACAGTAGTCCCCAAATTGACAGAAAAGTTGACATATTTTTCATTACAAATTAGTTGTATTGTTTTTAGCTGATATTTTAAAGGATGCATCAGTTTAATAAGTGAATTCTTCTGTTGCTACATTAATGAAGTTTTTGAAATATGTTGCATATGAAGCATATTTCTCTTCCTTATTAATAACGGCAAAGTCTTTTGCGTTAACATAACCATCGTGATTAACGTCATAAGCCATTAATGCAACATTTTGCGTTGCGGTGTTGCTGTCAGCAGTTACCTCAATGGTTCTCGGTGTGATTCCGTTACCCTTGAGTTCAACTGTGTTAACACTGTTTTCAGCAAGCTTAATTGTTGCTAAGCCGTTCTCGTCAGTAGTTGCTCTTAATGAGTTGTTGATGTAAATACCAACATCTGAAACATTTATGCTTCCGGTCAAATCTCCCTTGTTTTCAAGAAGAGTAGTGTTGATCTGAACTGCAACAGCATTTGGTATACCACTGATTTCAATGTTGTTGATACCGGTGTTGCCCTTTGTTATCAGTTCTAATTCATCGCCTTCAACACCTTCACCGCCGTTAATGAAAATCTTGATATAAAGCTTTTCCTGATTATCACATGCAGCAGGTAATGGAAGGTTGCCATAGGTTTCAACAGGTTTAGTAGATACATCGTTGCTGAGTACTCTTACATTTGAGTTGTCTACATAAGTGTAGTTTCTGCCGTTTGTACTGTAAGCAACACCCCAGTCACGAGGACCCTTATTTGAACTGATTTGGTCAAGGTTAAGGGTTAAGTTGTGGAAGCCCTTTGAGCTTGTTTCGATAAGCCAGTAGCCGTTGCCGTCAACCTTGTTGAGTGTCTTGTTTGATACAAACTTGTTGGTATCAAACCAAGTTGCTTTAACACCATACTGATTTGTGTGTGAAATAAGTGCAGCGTCAGTGCCGTTAGGATACATAGACAGCTTGCCGGTATTTGCACCACCGGTATTTCTTGCTGACAGGAAATCAGAGGCTACATATACCTCAAATGGTCTTTTGCCTGTTTCGTCAGTGTAGTCAAATTTAACGACTGTATTACCCTTGTAACGATATGTTGCTGTGTTAACCTGACTGGTATCTTCGTCCTCTTCAACCCAGATAGCAACTGTATAAGGCTCTTGCTCTGCATTGTTAAAGCCGTTTACGGTTGAAAGCTGAATACCTGTTGCAGGGTATGTACCTGACTGAACAACATTATTTTTAGAGTCGCTGATAAAGTATTTCATACTAAGTCCGTCAGGGCTTGTATAGTTAATAATACCGTTATCGCCAAAGTAATTTGTTGATTTGTTGGTGTAAGGCATTTTGTAGTCGCCGTTGTTTTCACCGGAAATTGTTACATCATTCACATAAAGGTTGCCCTTTGATGCTTCGTTGTGAAGCTTTGTATCACTGAATGTTAAATTCTCAGTAGTAGCAAGTCTGATATAAACCTTGCTGAGGTTATTACAAGCAGCAGGGAGCTGTGTTGTTAAGAACAGCTGCTCTAAAGCTGCATTTGCTGTCAGTGCAACATTGCTTCTTACATTTGTAAAGTTTTCGCCGTCAAGGCTGTACTGAAGTGTAACGCTCTTTGGACCCTGAGCAGTTGTGTAGGCTTTGCAGCTGAATGTAATGTTTTCAAAGCCTGCAGTTGATACTGCATAGGTGAAGCCTGAGTTTTCAGTCCATTTTGCACCATCATCAGGAGCAACACAGAATGCCTTATTGCTTTCATTCCAAAGTGGAACATACTGTGCCTTACCATCAGTGTAGGTGGTCATTCTGCCGCTCTTGCCGTATGTACCGCCTGTTGACTGAACAGCACCGTTTGTTACATCTGTTGAGTAGGTATTGTATGAGAAGCTGTTAATGTTTATTCCGCCATATGTAACGGTGATTGTTACCTCATCACTCTGAATGTCGTTAAATGCAGAATATGCTGTAATAGTGGCTGTGTCACCGATTTTTGAATTGCTGTCAAAAGGTTGGATTGCTTCAGTATAGAGAGAAGGCTCTCCTGCATTTACAGCGTAGTAAACATCTGCACCGCCATTGTTATCTTTAATTTCAATCTTGTTAGTGTCAAATACGGTTGAGCCGTTTTCGGTCATAATAGTTGGTGCATAAAGCGATGTGATTACACTTAATGAAGCACCGGTTATTTTGATGTTATTAACGGCAGCATCACCGCTTGTGGAGTTAATGATTGTATCTGTTCCGTTAATTGCAAGGTTTTTAGAAACAACCATTCTGATGTAAAGTGTTTTTACATTGTTACATTCAGCAGGTAACTGAATATCGTTGAATGCCTGTTCCATCGTTTTGTTTTTGTTGATTGAGTAAACTGCATCGTTAACATCGGTATAATTTACACCGTCTAAGCTGTACTGCAGCTTCCACTCCTTAGGCGCTTTTTTACTACCGCCAAGCTTAGCACTGAATTTGATGTTTTCAAAGCCTGCAGTTGAAACGACTGTTTCAAAATAAGGATATGATCCCCAGCCGAGAGCACTTGTCTTTGATGTTCCCATAACAGGTGCCTGGTCGCTGGCTAAAGTGCCGCTGTCATTTGTATACAAATCAGCTGTTCCGGACCACTTGAGTTTTGCATTATCCTTTGCGTTAACGCTTGCATAGAGGTTAGAGGTTGCCTGATATTCGCCGCTTGTAGCAGTATAATAGGATTCTGCTCCCGTAGCATCACCGCTGGTGAGCTGTGCACTGTTGGCAGTGTAGTCATAATCCCATGCAGCAATTGTTTTTTGATATGACACAGGTCTTGTTCCCGAAAGAACAGTACATCCATTAGATGTTATGCTGCCTGTCACATTTTTGCCGTCACCTGTTGCAACTACTGTAAGCACTGCGCCTACATCTGATGCATCAGTCAGATAACTGCTGCTTGTTGCACCGCTGATTGCAGTGCTGTTCTTGTACCATTGATACTTAATGTTAGTACTGTCTGTTAAATCATTGCCTGCAGAGTCTGTAAGATTTGCATTGATTTCAGTATTTGTATATGTTGCAGTTTCAATAGAAAGTTTGCCGTTTGCCAATGGATTAGCAACAATACGGAATGAGGCGTTTGATGAGCCGCTGTATCCGTTAATACCGGTAGCTGTTATTGTTGCAACACCTGTGTTGATGTTGTTTGAATAGCTTAAGGTATAATCAACACCCTCTGTTAACTGAACTTTACCGGCATACGCGTCATTATAAGTAATGTTTAATGCAGGTGTGATTTCACTGCCTGTGTAAAGCTGGTCAGGAACACTGTCAATGATTGTTCCACTGAAAGCGACAGGTGTGATCTGCTTGTTAATCCAGGTTTGACGTGTATTGAACCAGTTTGTCATACCGCTTACATTTGATTCAACGTTGTATGTGCTGTTGTTGAGGTCATATCTGATAGCATTCATAGCTCCACTCTTGGCTACAGTATTAATATATTCTTCAGCAGATTTCAGTGTGCCTGTTGGGTCAACTGTCTTGCCTGCTATAATATTAACAGCAGGTGAGATTGTGTTGTACCAATATTTCTCAGCCATTGACCAGAAATCACTGCAGTTTGTAGCAAGTGCAGCATAGAAGTTAAGTGGTGATTGAGTATCTTTGTTGTATGATGTGGTACTGTCACTGCATCTCCAACGATAAATACGAGCTACCTTAGTATACCATCCTTCTGCATCTGTCCATGAAACACCCCAACGGCTGCCGCTTGAGCCAAAGCCGATAGAGTTGTCCATATCCCACATAGGACCTGCATAAAGCATTGAGTCAACAATATCACTGTCTTTATAGAAATAGGTTGATGATGTTGATGAGTCCATATTCTTAAAGAACTCCTGTGTCCAGTAATATTTTACTGCTGAGTCAGCATCAAGAATATCACTCCATTTTTTGCCCTGATATTGTGCAGCAGGTGCAGGGTTTGTTACCTTTGTTGAGCCGTAACGTAAAGCCTCAAGAGCGCTGAGTCCTGAACAGTTTGTGGTTGTTGGTGCGTTTGGAACTACACCGTTATTATAAACTGCTGAACCGAGAGCGTAAAGCAGATTGTAGCTGTAATCAACCATTGCCTGGGTTGCATAGTCTGTGCTCTTCATTACCCAGCCCTGTCGGTTGTATCCGCAGAAACCGGCATTTTCAGTTACCCAACGGTTACTGATTTCAAGCTCATACAGATAACCGCCTGATTGGTCGCTAACATCCTTTAAACCGGTTGAGTATCTCTTTGAACCTACATTATGACCGGGATTGCTTCTGTCTATTGTTGATGAACCATTGGTATTATTGGTTGTAACAGATGTGCCTGTTAAATCCTTAGGAATGATTGCACCTGTAATAGGATCTGTTGTTCCGTTTGCGATTTCAAGATTTTCATAAGCATCGCTGATGTTAATTCTGTTTGATTTAATCTCAACCTTTTCGGCAAGCTGATAGGAGCCTAAATACTGTTGGTTAACATAAAGATCAACCGGCTTGCAGTGTGGCTGATATTTAATTCCGATATAATCTGCAAAGTCATATGTAAGCTGGTTTTTTATCAGTGTGCCGTCATTAACATTTGCCAGCAAACACCATTTTTTAGCAGAACCCATGCCCAGCAGGGAAGTGGATTTTGCAAGCTTAACATTGTAAGGGTTTTTAAGACCGCCATCTTTGTTAGTGGTTGATGATTCTGTCCAAGTACCATTACCACGGCCGCTCATCTTTTCCATAACGCCCATATAGTCGATTTTGCCGTTTGGCTGAACAACCATAATAGAGCCCGGCTCACTTGCAGAATGGTCATCACTGGCGGTTATTGTTTTTAATGAGCCTGAGTTAGTGTCAATATAAACAGCACCTACGTCACCGCTTTTGATAACGGTTACAGTATAATTGGTATTGTTTACCCTAACTGTTGCTTCTTTAGAAATACCGCCCTCATTAATGCTTTCAAACACATTAGTTGGTGCACCGCTGGTCAGCTGGGTTGTGATTCCGTCAATGGTAACAGAAGCAGTGGATGTTTCTGTAAACCAAATCTTTAATGCAGATAAATCTGCTGTTGACGGAAAAAACCAGTAGTAGTTGTTTGAGTTGTTGCTTCTTTTGTAAGGCTGAATGCCTCCAAGTGCAGAAAGTGCGTTGCCGCTGTTGAAATCGGCTATGTCTGCCTGGGTTAATACATTTTCCGCATCAGCCCAGATTGGAGCACTTTCACCTTCAAGAGAAAGTGCACTTTTAGCCGCAAATGCACTCAATGGCGATATAGCCAGTGTGGTTAATGCTATGACAGCCGCTAAAAGAACTGCAAGCATTTTTTTGAATGATTTTTTCATTCATCAATCCCCCCTTTGTTTGTTTATATTTAGAAATCTGCGTATCCGATATTGCTATTGCCTGATCTTTTAACATCTACTGTTGCACCTGATGCGTTCTTAACAACAGTCGCACCTGATGGGGCACAGATAAATGCCTTTGCACCGTTTGCTGAAACATAATCGTTAACCGTATAGGTTGTTGCGTTTAAGCCCTTAACAGATACAGTAGGACGTGTGCAATTTGTAAGTCTTGAATTGTTTGAGCCTGATGCTTCAACAAATCCGCCGTTGATTTCAAACTGTCCTTTAGGATTAAGCTTAATAACTTTTCTTACTTTGAGTGCATATTTCTGATCAGTCAGTGCAGTGATTTTAATATCACCACCATTGATAATGATATAATCATCGGTGTCAATACCGTCTGCACAATCTGTGGTGTAAAGTGAATTAATTGTGATTTTACTGATGCCATCAGTTTCGCTATAACCATTGCATTCAAACTTATTGCAGTGGATTCCGTCACCCTTTGAGTCAATATTGATTGTTGCACCGCCGTTAACGGTTACCTTTCTGTCACAGGAAATACCCTGCTTTGCAGCACTGTAAATATTAAGTGTAGCATTTTTAATGCTTATGGATTCGGTTGAGCAAATACCGCTGAGATTTTGACCGCCATCAATCTTTGCACTGCCGTGACCCTTGATAGCTAATTTGCATTCGCTGTAAATTGTTCCGTTTTTACCGCTGCCGTTTGCTCTGAAGGAGTTTGAACCTGTAAAGCTTAACTCAACCTTTGGTGCAGGAGCTTCAACAGATGAACCGATTGAATCGCCTGTGCCGATTTCCTCGCCGTCATTTTCTTTTTCGTTTTCTCTGTCAACATCGGTGAATTTAAGTGCAGTCTTTTTGTCGGCATCAAGTGTTACATCAAAGAATTTAACCTCAACATCATCATCGATATGAAATCTGAATTCCATCTGACCGTAAAATTTGTCTGTTTCGCTTGTTACATAATATTTGCTGTGCTCACCGGCACCGTCAATAACAACCTCAATACCGCCTGTAGCAGCTGAGCCTGTTGTCGTAACGTTTGGTGCGTCGCAGGCAATTTCGCCATTTTTCTTTAACACGATTGCGGTGTAGTCAACTGTTGGTTCAGGATTCGGTGTAACAGGGTCATCGTTATTTCCGCCTTGATTTCCGCCGGGATTATTGTTGTCCCCTTGATTGTTACCGCCATTTGGATTGTCGTTGTTATTTGGTGTATCGTTACCGCCCGGATTATTGTTTCCGTTTGGATTGTCAGTATTTTGGCTATTGTTTCCTGTTCCATTTTGAGGAGCTTTTGGAGGATGAATTACAATTAAGTTTGGAGCCTCAGTAGACTTATTTGCAGTCTGTGTTTTGCCGTCACTTGTTTTTACCTGAGTAATGGTTTTGTCGCCCTCTTTTTTTGTTTCTACAGTAACATTAATCAGCTTGCCTTTATCATCCTTATCAAGCTTAATGAACAGGTTGTTGGCACTGTCAGCTGTTGTAGTGGCTTTAAAGTATTCTGTAGTATCCTTGTCGTTATCAAGATCAAGGGCATCCTGCAATGCAATAATGTTGCCTTTATCATCAACCATAGCGGTTAAGGTAACAGGCTTGTCGTCTGCCATTTTAATTGAGAAGTTGCCTTCCTCGTCAGCTTCAAGAGCAACTACTTGTTTCATATATGTATATGTTTTCTCGTCCAGCGCTTTACCGTCTTTATCCTTAGCAGCCTCAACATATCCGGCAATGATTGTTGTGCCGTCACTGTGATAGATTGGTATAAGTGTTAAGACATTACCATCCTTATCAGTTACCTCAAGTGTTGAATCTTCGGTATCAACATCTGCTTTCTCGCCGTCATCAGCATCCGTAACCTCAACTACATTGGAGGGGCTTTCATTTGCGGGTTTGCCCTCTTGCTTTGAGCAGGCTGTAAATGCTGTTGCCGTTATTACTGCAGCCAGTAAAACTGATATGATTTTTTTCATTTTCATTTTGTTCACCAACTCTAATTTGTTATTGTTTTATAATCACACACAAGATATAGTGATTTTTAATTTGCCTTATAAAATACTTTCAGGAACGCTAAAAGCGTTCCTGAGTTCTTTTTATTGGAAGTGGAAGCTCTTAACAGCAGGAGCCTCTGTTGAAAGCATAATTTTTAAATTGCCGTTCATTGCTCTCAAATCATCAATCATTTCTCGCATCTGCTTGTCATCCTTAAGCTCAACTGTAAAGCTGAGTTCAAACAAAGCACCGAAATCAACTGATTTTACTCTTGCAAGTTTGAAAGAGTTTGTATATTTGTTAAGTGTTTCATCAAATGCTCCCACATAGTTGAGTGTTTCAGGAACAGTGATTTTTAATGTATAAACATCACCCTTTTTGCCTGCATAGTTTGTAAGGTGAAGAATGATGATAACAAGGCAGATAACTACTGTTGCTATAGCAGCATAGAACCAGTAGCCCATACCGCAGGCAAGACCCATTACGACTGAAAGGAATACAAAAGCGATATCCTTAGGGTCACCGGGTGCACTACGGAAACGGATGAGTGCAAACGCACCTGCAAGGCTGAATGCTCTTGCAACGTTGTTACCGATAAGTAAAATAACTAAGCCAACGATTGGGGCAAGTAAAATAAGTGCTACACAGAATGCCTGACTGTAGCCTTCTTTTTTATGAGTGAACAGATAAACAAGGCTGATGATTAAGCCGATGATTATCGAGCTTGCTAAAATCTCAAGTACGCTTACTACTGTAAGAGAGCTTGCAATGTCAGCACTTGCTGCGTTTGAAATAAGATCATTAAAATTCATGATTTTCTCTCCTTAATATGTATTAATTAAAATCTTCAAATCCAAGCTCATTGCCGTCTTTGTCCGTCATATGGTATATAAGCTTGTGTTCTGCGGCATCTCGTTTATACTTAACGCCGTATTTTGAAAAGCCGTGACTGAACAATCCATTTTCGCTTAAAATTTTTGTCAGCCATAAGGGCATAGCACCAAGGATTTTAATTTCCATTATGTACTCGCCGCCCGGTAGCAGCAGTTCATCCTGGTCGCTTTCGCCAAAAACAAAATTTGACCTTCTCGTTCTGACGTTTCTGTCAAAGGTCATTCTGAAGTTTTTATCCTCTTTGCCGAATAAAGCAAGTCTGTCATACTGAACATAGAGTGCAGGGTGCACCTTGTTCATTTTTAAGTAATATTGCAGCTCCTTTGCAACCTGAGCGGATAGGTAATCCTTTGTTTCAGGCAGGATACCCTCGTTGACAAAGGGCTCAATTTCCTTAATTTTCAGCTTGATTCTTCGCTTGTTACCCTGACCCTCGCTCTTTTTCTTTATTTCCATAAAGATTTTATCCTCAGGGTCCTTGCGGTCATAATAAGAACGAATTCTCATTTTTTCCTTATAAACAGGACCGGAGGAGTTTTGTCTGATGACATCATGGTTGTCAGTATCGTAATAAATACTGTAAATTCTGTATTCATTACCGTTAAGACAAAACGGGTCGAGTTCCATGTACTCCAGCAGAGAGGGCAAAATCTGGTCCAGCTTTTCCTTGGTTATGAGATATTTTTTCTCATAACGCTTAAAGGTTGCTATTGCCAAAGTCAATCCCCCTTTAATATTTAATTTTAAATATATAATACACGTGTATTATATTATGATTGCACTTTCAAGTCAAGGTAAAATAGCGAAAATCGTCATAATTAACAATTAGTTTATAAACATATGACTGTGCGTTTAACGATTAATATACAGTTCTTGAATTCAAAATACGATTATGTTATAATACAAATTGACAAATAAAGAACATTTATTAAATAATTAACACGAGGTAATATTATGGGCAAAAAGGACGGAACTGTCGATTTAAGGATTAAAAGAACGCAGGCTGCAATCAAAAAATCTTTTTTTGAATTGGTTGAAAAAAAGGGCTTTGATCATATTTCTGTTAAGGATATTACTGACGGTGCAATGATAAGCAGAAATACTTTTTATCTTCATTATGCAGATAAATATGAGCTGTTGAATAAAATTTGTGATGACCTTATGAGAACTTTGTTTTTCAGAGTGGGCAAGCAGCTCAGACGTGTTCAGAAAAACTATTTTACACCTGAAAGCGTAGCAACAATTATCAGTCTGGGAATAAGTGCCATAGATACGGATAAGGATGCCTATAGAGTGCTTTTTAATGATATTAACGGAAATGTTTTGCAGGAAAAGCTAAAGCCTGTTTTGTCACGCGTTCTTGATTTGTTTACGGATGACATCGGTGGTGTTGATGCTTTTTCACGTGAATATATTGTATCCGGAGTCATTGGTTTGATAAAATATTATGCAACAAATGATGTTGATGATATTGAGCAGAAATGCTTGCATTTTACAGGGCTTCATCTTGGAAAAATTATTGATTTTGCCAATGCCAAAAGGGAAAATTTAGTATGAAAAAAAAGAAAGAAAAAAAGAAAAGAAGCTCAAAAAACCTAAAAATAAATTCAAGAATTGTGCTTACATCAGTACTGGCAATCTTAATACCGATTATTATAATAGCCAGCTTTTCCACATGGTTTATCCATACAATATCTTCTTACTTGAATTTTTCAACAGTAACCACAAACACCTACAGTACAATCAATCAAATCCAGTGGTCGCAAACGATGTGGAGCATAACAAACGAGTTAACAGGTGATGACAGTGATGCTCAAAAGCTTAATAATTTAACAAGCTTTGTAGCACCGCTTGAAAAGCTGAATTCTTTGATTTATATAGAATGTGACGACGAGATTTTTTATGCTACTGACGGTGACAACAAAATAATCGAAAAAGCCGAAGCTCTTGTAGAGATGGATAAAAGCAAAAATCTGAATTATTTCGGCTACAATGGTTTGGTTATCGTTAATCACGTGCGTTCAGATACACACAGCTATCTAATCACAATTGTTAATGATGATTATACTGTAAATGATATAAGCCAAAGAATAAGTATTAAAGGCTTCACCGATCTTCTTCTTGGCAGAACGGGCATCATTGTGTTAATTATAGTTGCACTTTTTGCTATAGCGATTTCCTGTGTTTCTTTTATATCATCAAAAACCATTGTAAAACCAATCAAAAAAATTGCTGAGGGTGCTAATGAAATTGCACGCGGCAATCTGGATTATAATATTGATTATGATTCAACGAATGAGCTGGGTCAAACTGTTGATGCTTTCAATGATATGAGAATAAGGCTTAAGGAATCGATTGAACGTCAAAACAAGGTGCAGGAGGAAAGGCGCGTTCTTGTGGCAGGAATTGCGCATGATTTAAGAACACCGCTGACATCTGCAAAGGGTTATGCAGAAGGACTGCTTGACGGTATTGCCGATACACCTGAAAAAAAAGAGCGTTATGTCAGAACAATCTGCCAGTCAATAAATGATACGGAAAAAATTCTGGATGAGCTTTTAACCGTTTCAAGGCTGGAGCTTCACGGTTATGAACTTAACACGGTTGATGTAAAAATCAAAGAGTTTTTCGATGATGGTGTTGAAGAAATCAGAATGATACTGGACAGGGAAGGCTTTGATTTTGAGTATGAATGCAACTGCAGTGATGATGCAGCTGTAAGTCTTGACGTTGATAAATTTGTGCGTGTGATAGGCAATATTATTTCAAACAGTATTAAATATTCTAAACCTGATGTTAAAGGCAAGGTTACTTTTTCAATTAATGAGTATGAAAAATCAATTATTATGGAACTTTCGGATAACGGAATAGGTGTTGACAGAGAAAGTATTACTAAAATATTTGATATTATGTATCGTGCTGACCCTGCAAGAACCAGTGTTGCCGATGGCTCAGGCTTAGGCTTGTCTGTGTGCAAGCAGATTGTCGAGCTGCACCGAGGAATTATCTGGGCAAGCAGCAGGGTTGGTGAAGGATTATCCATATTTATATCGTTACCTAAAATTACAGGAGATAAAAATAATGAGTAAGATTTTGATTATTGAAGATGATGAAAACATTTTACATCTTGAAAAGGATTATCTTGAAGCAAATGGATTTGAAGTGGATTTCGCTGTGGATGGTGAAACAGGGCTTAATATGGCAATGGGTAAAAGCTATTCATTGATTTTACTCGATATAATGCTGCCAAGGCTTAACGGCTTTGAGGTTTGTAAAAAAATCAGAGAAACGCAGAATATTCCTATTTTGCTTGTGAGTGCAAAAAAAGAAGACCTTGATAAAATCAATGGTCTGGGATATGGTGCCGATGATTATATTGTAAAGCCATTTTCACCAAGTGAGCTTGTGGCAAGAGTTAAAGCTCATATCAGCAGATATAAAAGATTAACCAACACACCTGAACCGGTTATTATTACCTATGAAAGCTTAAAGCTGAATACCGATTCCGGCGAAGCATTTCTTAATGATATTAATTTAAATCTGACCAAAAAGGAATTTGAACTGCTCCGTCTGATGTCTTCAAAACCTGATACAGTGTTTACCAAAAGCGAGCTTTTTTCAAAGGTTTGGGGATATGATTCTCTTGGCGATACCTCAACATTAACCGTGCATATTAACCGCCTTCGTGATAAGATGAAGGAGATTTCACCTGATACAGATTATATCAGAACAATCTGGGGCAGAGGATACAGACTTAAATAAAAAATCTATAATAAAGCACAAAAGATAGCGAAATATATATTGTTAAAACCCGATTTCAGATTTTTTGAAATCGGGGTTTAACATGGGCAAATACAATAATTTGTATAACAGCAATAAAATCCCCCCATATATAGGGCGAGAAAAAACTTTTAGAAAAAAATTGAAAAAAATTTCAAAAA